>JAEWBL010000692.1 GCA_023391175.1 Pseudomonadota bacterium | reverse complement strand
CCGACGCTCGCGCCCCTCAGTTCCTAAGCGGCCGCCCGGTTTCGAGCACATGCTCGATGCGGTCCAGCGTGGCGGTGGTGCGGATGAGCTTCATGAAGCCCTCCCGCTCCAGCTCCAGCACCCGCGCCGCCGGCACCGGGGCGATGTGATCCGCGTCGCCGCCGGTGAGCACTTCCGCCAGCGCAGAAGACACCACCTTGTCGTGCTTCGTCGCCATGCCGCGCTTGGCGAAGCCTTCCACGGCCATGTCCATGGCCACCTTGCCGGAGGGGCCGGGCAGGAAGAATTCCACGGGCTTGGGCGGCGCGTACCCGTCCACCATGGACAGGGCCTTGGCCTTGGCGTCGGCAAGGAGCCGGTCGCGGTTCATGGTGATGCCGTCGCCCTCGCGCAGGAACTTCAGCTCCTTCGCCTCGGCGGCGGACTTGGCGACGGTGGCGGTGGAGACGGTCTCGAACACCTTCGAGGGGGCCGGCATGGGTCCTTTCGGGAATTTCGGGTCGGCCGCCCAACGCTCCAGCATGGCGGTGCAGCCGCCCCAGGCCGGCAGAACCCCGACTCCGCATTCGACAAGCCCGATATAGCTCTCGGCATGGGCCTGAACCGCACTGGAATGCAGTAGAATCTCGCATCCGCCGCCGAGTGCGAGGCCCGACGGGGCCGCCACCACGGGGAAGGGCGCGTACTTCACATCCTGATAGGTCTTCTGCCCGGCTGTGACGAGCTTCTCGACTTCGCCGAAGGCTCCGATGTTGCAGGCGAACAAAGCAAGGCCGAGATTGGCGCCGACGGAGAAGTTCGAGCCCTCGTTATAGATGACGAGCGCCTTGTACTTGTCCTTCACCAGCTTCAGCGCCTTGGCGAGCATCGTGATGATGCCCTCGTCCAGCGAATTGCTCTTGGAGGTGAACTCCAGGCACACCACGCCATCGCCGATATCCCACAGCGCGGCCGATCCGTTCTTGGCGAGCGGCTGGGACTTCAGCTTGATGTCGGCGAGCAGCAGCACACCCTCGGGACGGGCGATGTCGCGGTAGGTGCCGTCGAGGCCAAGGTATTGACGCTGGCCGTTTTCCACCCGGTAGAAGGGCCTGTCGGCGGCGAGCGCCAGCAGCGGCGGCACCTCTTCCCCGTCCGCCTTCAGGAGGTCGATGAGGCGGGCCGCGCCGATCTTGTCGATCAGCTCGAAGGGCCCCGATTTCCAGTTATATCCCAGACGCATGGCATCATCGATGGCAACGATGTCATCGGCCGCTTCGGGCACCAGCCGCGCGGCATAGGCCAGCGTGCGCACCATCACCGCGCGGGCATAGCGTCCGCCTTCTCCGGGGGCGGAGAGGAGGGCGAAGAGGTCCCGTCCGCCGCCATCCTCCAGCTCCGCCACCTGCGCCTTGGCCTGTGGACGATAGACGCCGGTCGAGAGGTCGATGGCCTCCTTCAGCTTCTGCCCGCCGTCACGGTTGAGGCGGTAGAAGCCGCCCTTGCCCTTGCGGCCGGTGTAGCCGGTCGAGATCATCTTCTCGATCAGCGGCTCGTCGCGAAGCGTTGCGTGGAAAGGGTCCGTGTCCGGCAGCGCTCGCTTGAGCGAGCCCTGCACGTGGGGCATCAGGTCGAGGCCCACGAGGTCGATGAGGCCGAACACGCCGGTCTTCGGGAAGCCGAAGGGGCGGCCCATCACCGCGTCCGCATCCTCCACCTTCAGGCCCAGCGCGAAGGCCTCGCCCACGGCCAACTGAAGCCAATATGTGCCGAGCCGGTTGGCGATGAAGCCGGGCGTGTCCTTGCACATCACCACCGTCTTGCCGAGCTTCACATCGGCAAAGCGGGCGACGGCGGCCACGGTGCCCGGGTTCGTCTCCGGCCCCGAGACGATCTCCAGCAGCCGCATGTAGCGGGGCGGATTGAAGAAATGGGTGATGAGGAAATCGCGGCGGAAGCTCTCGGGCAGTCCCGCCGTGAGGTCCGCGAGCGGAATGGTGGAGGTGTTGGACGACACCGCCGAGCCCGGCCGGCGCGCCGCCTCGATCTTGGCGTACAACGCCTGCTTGAGGTCGAGCCGCTCGATGATCGCCTCGATGATGAGGTCGCAGTCGGCGATATCGGCGAGGTTGTCCTCGATGTTGCCCGGCTTTACCAGCTTCGCCGCAGCCTTGGACATGAAGGGCGCGGGATCGGCCTTCAGCAGCTTCTCCACCGCCTTCTCGGCGATGGCGTTGCGGTTGCTCGCGCCCTCGGGAACGATGTCGAGGAGCAGCACCTCCACGCCCGCGTTGGCGACGTGGGCGGCGATGCCGGCACCCATGACGCCGGCGCCGATGACGGCGACCTTCTTGATTTCGCTAGCGTTTTCCTGGGACATCCGGCCCTCCTCAGACGCGCTCGAGGATGGTGGCGATGCCCTGTCCGCCGCCGATGCACTGGGGGGCGAGGGCATATTTGCCGCCCTCGCGCTTCAGCAGCGACGCCGCTTTGCCGACGATGCGCGCGCCGGTGGCGCCGAGGGGATGGCCGAGGGCGATGGCGCCGCCGTCGAGGTTCAGCACCTCGTCCTTGATGCCGAGTTCCCGCTGGCAGGCGAGGGCCTGGGAGGCGAAGGCCTCGTTCAGCTCCACCACCTCGATCTCGGACACATCGATGCCGGCGCGGGCCAGCGCCTTCTTCGTCGCGGCGACGGGGCCGATGCCCATGATCTCCGGCGCGCAGCCGGCCACCGCCACGCTGCGAATGCGGGCGAGGGGGGTGAGGCCGTTCTTGTGCGCATAGTCCTCCGAGCAGACCAGCACCGCCGAGGCGCCATCGGTGAGCGGGGAGGAGGTGCCGGCCGTCACCGTGCCATGTTCATCGAAGGACGGCTTGAGGCCGGCGAGGGCTTCGAGCGTGGCGTCGCGGCGGATGCAGCCGTCCTGGTCCACGGTCTTGTTGACCTTGCCATTGGCCTTGATGGCGACGATCTCGTCCTTGAAGCGTCCCTCCGCCTCGGCCTTCGTCGCCTTCTGGTGGCTCTTGAGGGCGAAGGCGTCCTGGTCCGCGCGGGTGATCTGCCACTTGGCCGCGACGTTCTCGGCCGTGTCGCCCATGCCCATGTAGGCCTGCGGCATGGACTTGGCGAGCGCGGGGTTGGGCATGATGTTGAAGCCGGTCATGGGCACGCGGCTCATGCTCTCGATGCCGGCGCAGATGAACACTTCGCCAGCGCCGAGCTGGATCTGCCCGGCGGCGTTGTGAACCGACTGCATGGAGGAGCCGCAGAAGCGGTTCAGCGTCACCCCGGCGACACTTTCCGGCAGCCCGGCGATCATCCCGATGAGGCGGGCGACGTTCAATCCCTGCTCGGCCTCGGGAAAGGCGCAGCCGACGATCAGGTCCTCGATGTCCTCGGCCTTCACGCCGGTACGGGCGACGAGATCGGCCACCACCTGGGCGGCGAGGTCATCGGGGCGCACGCGCGCCAGATCACCCTTCCTGGCGAGGGTGAAGGGCGAGCGGGCATAGCCTGCAATCACGACGTTGCGCATCGGCGCGTTCATTGGGCTCTCCTGCCTGTCCATTGTTGTCTTCCGCCGCTTTGGTGCGACGGATATTCTTGGCGTCCGCCACCACTCGGCGCGGTGGCTTGGCCTTGCGGCCGGTCCTCGGGGCATGGGGGAGCGATCCGCGCGAATGGAAAATCCGCCCGGGGAACACCCACGGAAAACTCAGGATGGCCTGCGTTCCACCCGGCCGCGGGCCGGATGGCGCGGGCCTAGCTGGCGGCCTTCTGGTCGCCGGTCTCGCTGGCGAGGGCAGACAATGCCTGGTCCTCGATCTCCTTCAGCTCGATGATGGTCTCCTCGAGGGCGAGGCGCTGGTCCTCCAGCATCTCGAGGCGGTCCTGCACCTTCTTGAGCAGCAGGCGGATCTGCTCGCTCTGGCTCGGGTCGAGGTCGTAGAGGTCGAGATAATCCTTGATCTCGCGCAGCGAGAAACCGAGCCGCTTGCCGCGCAGGATCAGCGCCATGCGGGCGCGGTCGCGCTTGGTGTAGACGCGCATGGTGCCGGCGCGGCGGGGGGTGATGAGCCCCTTGTCCTCGTAGAATCGGATGGTGCGCGGCGTGACCGAGAGATCCCGCGCCAACTGCGTGACGGTAAAGAACGTGTCGGTCAGAGCGGGCGCGCCGCCACGTTTGCCAGAGGATGCCACCGGTTCACCTATACGTCACTCAGTCGCCCTGAAGATACATGCTTTGACCTTCTCCGCAAGACCCGTTTGGCAGATGACGGAACGGTTGCCGCTTCACAAGCGGCGGAGCCGGAGCGCGCCATAAGCCGGTGGATAGACGCCGCCCGCGCGCCGAGATTTCTGGACAGCCGCGCTGTCGCTTCGGCACTGTTGCAGCGGCGCAACGCCCATCGACTTCCCCAGCGTCGAGAGCCGATACGCTGCAGGAAGCCGGTTGACGGATCATTCGCGAACGGCATGCTGGGTGACGTATAGGGCACCGATAAAACGTATAGTGCACCGCAGCGTGCCGGGCCCGGAGGAACAGCCGAGGAGGGGCAATCAATGACGATGCACATGCGTGCCGGGCAGTCCGTCGCCAAAGCGGTGCGAGCCAAGCAGCGGCGCGACCGGATCGGCGCCGACCGGGCGAGCCGCCACGCTC
>JAEWBL010000691.1 GCA_023391175.1 Pseudomonadota bacterium | reverse complement strand
GTAGACCTGGAAGACGTTGCCGAACTTGTTGATCTGGTTGACGTAGGTGGAGCCCAGATAGGACGAGATGGTGCTGAACACCTGGCCCACCGTGATGCCCAGCGTCTCCGCCTTGATCCGGTTCACGTCCACCTGGATCTGCGGCGCCCCCGCGCGGAACGAGGAGGACACGTGGGAGAGGGCCGACTGCGCCCGCGCCTTGTCCACCATGGACGAGGTGATCTGCTCCAGCAGCTGGTAGTCGAAATTGCCGCTGCGGATCTGCGGCTGCATGGTGAAGCCGGCGGCGTTGCCGATGCCCTGGATGGCCGGCGGCACGAGGATCGCCACCTCCGCCTCCTCGAGGCCGGCAACCGCCTTGTTCAGATTCTCGTACATCGAGAGCAGGTCCTGCCCCTTGGTGGCGTAGCGCACGTCCCAGGGGGTCAGGGTGATGTAGGTGACGCCCGCATTGGCGAGGGTGGACGAGTTGTCGAGCACCGAGATGCCGGAGATCGCCAGCACGGTCTGCACGCCCGGCACCTTGCGGATGCGCTCGGAGACATCCGCCATCACCTTCTTGGTGCGGTTGAGGTTCGAGGCGTCCGGCAACTGGACGTGGGCGAGGAAGTAGCCCTGGTCCTCGATGGGCAGGAAGGAGGTCGGGATACGGGTGAGGCCGTAGCCGGCGACGCTCATGAGCGCGATGGCGATGAGCACCATCAGCTTGGAGTGATGCACCATGCGGCTGATGAGGCCGGCATACCAGTGCTCCGCCTTGCCATAGATGGCATTGAAGCCGCGATAGATGAAGTTGCGCTTCTCCGGCGGCACCGGCTGGCGCAGCCAGAGGGCGCACTGGGTGGGCTTCAGGGTCGCCGCGTTGATGGCCGAGATGAAGGCCGTCGCCGCGATGACAAGCGCGAACTGCTTGAACATCTGTCCCGACAGACCGGGAATGAACGAGGCCGGCAGGAACACGGACATCAGCACCAGGGTGATGCCCACCACTGGCCCGAACAGCTCGTCCATGGCCTTCTCGGCCGCGGGCTGTCCCGCCATGCCTTCCTCGATGTGCCGCGCCACGCCTTCCACGATGACGATGGCGTCGTCCACCACGATGCCGATGGCGAGGATGATGGCGAACAGGGTCGAGAGGTTGATGGTGAAGCCCATGGCGTCCATGGCGGCGAAGGCGCCGATGATGGTCACGGGCACGGTGGTCGCGGGCACCAGCGTGGCGCGCCAGTCCTGCAGGAACAGCAGGATGACGATAAGGACGAGGATCGCCGCCTCGAACAGGGTCTTCCACACCTCGTCGATGGAGGCGGTCACGAACAGGGTCGTGTCGAAGGGGATCATGTAGTCGAGCCCCTCGGGGAAGCTCTTCTTCAGATCCTCCATCTTCGCGGCCACACGCTTGGCCACATCGAGCGCGTTGGCGGCGGGGAGCTGGAAGATGCCGATGCCGGCTGCAGGCTTGTTGTCCTGCATGAAGTCCTTGGAATAGCTCTGCGCCCCAAGCTCCACACGGCCGATGTCGCGGATGCGCACGATCCGGCCACCGTCGGAATTGTCCACCTTGACGATGATGTTCTCGTAGTCCTTCACGTCGTCGAGGCGGCCGGCGACGTTGACGGTGTACTGGAACGCCGCGTTGGACGGGGCCGGCGGAATGCCGAGCTGGCCCGGCGTGACGAGCTGGCTCTGCTTCTGGATGGCGTTGGAGACGTCGGTCGGGGTCAGGCCAAAGGCCTGCATGCGGTCCGGGTCCATCCACACGCGCATGGCGTAGGTGCCGGCGCCGAAGACCGCAACGTTGGCGACACCTTCCACCCGCTCCAGTTCGTTCTGGACGTTGATGATGGCGTAGTTGTTCAGGAACAGGCCGTCATAGCGCCCGTCCGGCGAGACAAGCGTCACGAACTCGAGGATCGAGGTGCCCTTCTGCAGGATGGTCACGCCCTGCGCCTGCACCGCCGTGGGCAGCGAGGCGAGGGCGATGTTGACCCGGTTCTGCACCAGCACCTGCGCCATGTTCGGATCGGTGCCGATGGCGAAGGACACGACCAGCGTGTAGGTGCCGTCCGAGGCCGACCAAGACTGCATGTAGATCATGCCCTCGACGCCGTTCACCTGCTGCTCGATGGGCAGGGCGACGGTGTCGATGAGCGTCTTGGCGGACGCGCCCGGATAGGAGGTGGAGACCGACACCGTGGGCGGCACGATGTTCGGATACTGCGACACGGGCAGGCGGATCAGCGAGACGAGGCCGATCAGCACGAAGACCATGGCAAGGACGTTCGAGAGGACCGGCCGCTCGATGAAAAAGCGCGAAATCATGGGCGCTGCCTCATGTTCGAGGGCGGGTCAGTTCTTCGGCGTCGCAGGGGTCGCACCCGGCGTCGCCGGAGCATTGGGGGTCGGCGGCACCGAGGGGATGGCGCGGGCCGGAGCGTCGGCGGGCGCCACTCCGGCGGGCTTCGGCAGAGGCTTGGTGCCATCGTCCACCGGCGGGGCGATGGCAACGATCTTGCCCACCTCCACGTCGATCTTGGAGCCGGGCACCGCGCGCTGCATGCCGTTGATGATGACGCGGTCCGTGGCCTTCAGCCCGCCGATGACGGCGCGCAGGCCGTCCGCCTGGAGCTGGCCGAGGGTGATCTGCGTCTGGGCTACGACATTGTCGGAGCCGACGGTGAGCACATAGGGACCAAGCTGGTTGTAGCTGATCGACGAATCCGGAACGAGGATGGTCGCCGCCGCCTGGCCGAGCGGCACCCGCACGCGGGCGAACAGGCCGGGCAGCAGCACGAAGTCGTCGTTCTGGAAGATGCCGCGGACGGTGAGCGTGCCGAGGTTGGGGTCCACCTGCGGCGCGATGTAGTCGATGCGGCCGGCATGGGGATAGCCGGTCTCGGTCTGGAGACCGATCTCGATCGGGATGTCCGGCAGGTCGCGGGTGAGGCTGGTGAGGGAGCGGCCCTGCTTGGCCAGCTGCTCCTTGATTCGCAGCACTTCCTGCTCGCTCAGCGTGAACCACACCCAGATGGGGTTGAGCTGGACGATGCTGGCGAGCTTGGTGGGGCCGCTGTAGCCGACGAGGGCGCCCACGTCCTGGAGATGGGCCGTCACCGCGCCGTCGAAGGGGGCGTTGACCTGGGTATAGCCGAGGTTGATCTGGGCGAGCTGCAGCGAAGCCTGGGCATTGGCCACCTGGGCGACGGCGGAGTCGCGCTTGGCGCGGGCCTGGTCGAGGGCGGCCTGCGAGGCGAAGTCCTGCTTGGCGAGCTGGTTCTGGCGGTTGAACTCGGCCTCGGCCTGCACCTGCGCCGCCTGGTTGGCCGCGAGTGTCGCCTTCGCCTGGTCAACCTGGGCGATGTAGGTGTCCTGCTCGATCACGAACAGGGTGGTGCCCTTCTTGGCGAAGGCGCCGTCCTTGTAATTGATGTTGGTGAGGAAGCCCTGCACGCGGGCGTTCAGGTCCACCGAATTGATGGCGGCGGTGTTGCCGGTCAGTTCGAGGAAGCGCGTCACCGGCTGTTCCAGCACGGTCGCGACCGTCACCTTGGGCGGCGGCGGGGGTACGTAGGTGTTCTTCTCCTCGCATGCGGAGAGAAGGAAGGCAGCTCCGAGGGCCACGCTCGCGCAGCCCAGCCGACCCGACACCCTGATACCCCCCACCATACCACTACCCCCAATATGCAGTCGCGGCGGATACTAAGCATCGGGCAACGGATGTGTCCATGAAAGGAATTGCCCGGACGCGCCGCGATGGTCGATTGCCGCGGCACCTATGCACCGCGGCAACGCTTCGTCACAGCACCGGCCCGGAGGGCTCCGCGGCACCCGCCTCGCATTGACATTGCCCCGACCCGTTCATAAGTGTCCGCATGGTGTGCTGCCCGCGGAAGCGGGGCGGTTGCGGCTGCGCGTTCGTTCGCTGCGCCCGCCTGTCCCGCCTTCGGACTTGCTGATGCCCCATTGCGGGTGTCCAACGGCGCGCATCGTTGCCCGGAGGTCCGGCGGTCCGTCTCCGCCCTCCTTCAGACCTGACGGAACGGAATAGAGAAACCCATGTTTGGTGGACTTGCCCGCAAGCTCTTCGGCTCCGCGAACGATCGCCGGGTGAAGGGCTATCGTCCCCGCGTCCAGGCCATCAATGCGCTGGAGAAGGAGCTGGAAGCCCTCTCCGACGACCAGCTGCGGGCCCGCACGGAAGATTTCCGCCGCCAGCTTGCCGAGGGCAAGACCACCCTCGACGATCTCCTGGTGCCCGCCTTCGCCACCGTGCGCGAGGGCGCCAAGCGTGCGCTCGGCATGCGCCACTTCGACGTGCAGCTCATCGGCGGCATGGTGCTGCACGAAAGCTCCATCGCTGAGATGAAGACCGGCGAAGGCAAGACGCTGGTCGCCACCCTCCCGGTCTACCTCAACGCGCTGGCCGGCAAGGGCGTGCATGTGGTGACGGTGAACGACTACCTCGCCAAGCGCGACGCCGAGTGGATGGGCAAGCTCTACCGCTTCCTCGGCCTGTCCACGGGCATCATCGTCCACGGACTCGACGACGACGAGCGCCGCGCCGCCTACGCCAGCGACGTCACCTACGCCACCAACAACGAGCTGGGCTTCGACTACCTGCGCGACAACATGAAGTATGAGCGCGCCCACATGGTGCAGCGCCCGCACTTCTACGCCATCGTCGACGAGGTGGACTCCATCCTCATCGACGAGGCGCGCACGCCGCTCATCATCTCCGGCCCGCTCGACGACCGGTCGGACTTCTACAACACCATCGACCTGTACATCCCCCGCCTCTCCAAGGAGGATTACGAGGTGGATGAGAAGCAGCGCACCGTCACCATGACGGAAGCGGGCATGGAGAAGATGGAGCAGATGCTCACCGAGGCCGGGCTCCTGAAGTCCGAGAGCCTCTACGACATCGAGAACGTCTCGGTGGTCCACCACGTGAACCAGGCGCTGCGCGCGCACGCCTTGTTCCAGCGGGACAAGGACTACATCGTGCGCAACGACGAGGTCGTCATCATCGACGAGTTCACCGGCCGCATGATGCCGGGCCGCCGCTATTCGGAAGGCCTCCACCAGGCGCTGGAGGCGAAGG
>JAEWBL010000663.1 GCA_023391175.1 Pseudomonadota bacterium | reverse complement strand
CGCCTGGGTGGGTCAGAACCTCGCCCATGTGGAGCCGGTGCTGAGCGTGCCGCGCCAGCCCTTGCCGGTGGCGGATGGCAGCTTCGACGCGGTGGTCTCCATCTCCGTCTTCAGCCACCTGAACGAGCAGGACCAGCTCTTCTACCTCGACGAGCTGCGCCGCGTGAGCGCCCCCGGCGCGCTCCTGTTCCTCTCCATCCACGGCGATCGCGCCTTCGCCCGGGCCCGCACCGAACCGCGCATCTTCGAGATGCTGTCCATCCCGGAGCCGGAGCTTGCCGCCGCCCAGCCGGTGATGGAGGGCGGGCACGGCTACGTCTTCATCCGCCAGGACGGCCACCTCACCAGCGCGGCCTATGAATACGGCATCACCTTCATCAGCGCGGCCTATGTCCAGGCCGAGTGGAGCCACTTCTTCGATGTGGTGGCCATCGGCTCCGGCGCGCTGCACGATTTCCAGGACGTCGTGGTCCTGAGAGCGAGGTGACGATGGGGTTGCCGTCGGCGCCGCCCATCCGGGTCCTGATCGAGCGCAGCCGCGCCTTCGTGGTGCTGCCGTTCGTGCAGCCGGCGCTGCGCTGGCGGCGGCTGCCGCGCACCTTCGGCACCGGCGCGACGGCCTCGCAACGCTGGTTCCGCCTGCTGCGCCTCACCTTTGTCGCCTGCGTGCTGCTGCCGGCGGCGGTCTGCGCCTTCTATGCGGGGGTCATCGCTAGCCCCGTCTATGTGTCGGAAGCGCGACTCGCCGTGCGCGAATCCCAGCCCGACCGGGCCACGGCCGACGACGGTCAGGATGGCACGAAGGGCGCGATGGCCGGGGTGATGAAAGGCCTCTCCAGCCTGTTCGGAGGCGGCGCCGGGGGCAGCCAGGCGCAGGCGCCGTTCGTGCTCGCCAGCTACATCACCAGCCGTTCCTTCGTCGCCTCCCTCGATGCGGACGGCTGGTTGCGCGCCTTCTTCTCCCGCCCGGGGCTCGATCCGCTTTCGCGGCTCTCTGCAGATGCGACGCTGGAGGACGTGTGGCGCTACTGGAACCGCCACGTCACCGCCGCGGTGGACCGCCGCTCCGAAATCGTGCTGCTGCGCGTGCGCGCCTTCTCGCCGGAGGACGCCCGCACCATCGCCGAGCGCATCGTGCGCGACGGCGAGGTGCTGCTCAACGAAATCGTCTCCCGCTCCCGCTCCGACAGCGTGACCCGCGCCGCGGACCAGCTCAACCGGGCCAAGGCGCGCTATGTGGCGGCGCTGGCCCGTCAGCAGGAATGGCGCGGACGCCAGCGGGCGGTGGATCCCGTGCAGGCGGCTGAGGCGCTGGGCACCAGCCTGCTGCGCCTGGAGCAGGAGCGCATCTCCGCCGACAAGGAGATGCGCGCGCTGGAGAAGCTCTCCGCCCCCGACGGTCCGGCCCTCGGGGTGCTGCGCGACCGGGTGCGCGCCATCGACACGGAGATCGCGGCATTCAGGGCCAGCATGGGCGGCCCGGGCGGCTCGCAGTCGAGTGCGGTGAACGCGCTCGCCGCCTTCGAGGAGGCGGAGATGGAGGTGCGCTTCGCCGAGACCATGCAGTCCATCGCGGTGGCCGGCCTGCAGGAGGCCGAGCGGCGGATGCGGGCGCAGAGCGCCTTCGTCAACGTGTTCGTGCCGCCGAGCCTGCCCACCACCTCCACCGAGCCAAGCTGGTGGCGCACCGGCCTGTTCGTGCTGGTGCTCGCCGGCATCTTCTGGCTCAACGCCATGGGCCTGGCCGCGGGCATCCGCGACCATCGCCAGTGAGAAGCCGCTCATGATCGCGCCCCATCGCGACCGCCACCAGGAGGGCCGGCGTGCTCTTTAGCATCGACGAGGACGCCGGCAGCCGCATCGTCGGGTGGATCATGCCGGACAATCCCGCCGCCACGCCGCGCGTCGCGGTGCTGGTGGGCGGCGAACTGCGCAAGGTGATCCCCGCCACCGTGCTGCGCCCGCTGCTGCGCGAGCAGGGCCTGCACGAGACCGGCATCTGCGGCTTCGTGGTGGACGACCACGTGGTCGCAGACTTGGCCGGCATCATCGACATCGAGCTGTACGACGAGACCACCAACATCCGCATCTACCGCCGCCGTCCGCCAACGGCGCGGGCGGACCAGAAGCTGTTCCGGCTGGAGACGCGGGTGGTGGCCCAGGCGCAGCTGAACCTGCCGCTACAAGAGCTCTTCCACATGCCCTTCACGCGGCTGGAGCGGATTCCCGAGGAGGCGGTGAAATCCATCCTCGGCATCGCCTTCACGCCGTCCATCTTCTGCACGGGGCGGGTGTTTTTCCGCACCTACGAGCCGCTGCTGCGCGACCGCGGCTTCAAGTGCACGGTGCTCCTGCGCGATCCCTTCGAGGAGCTGGCCGAGGAGCTTCTGGTGCTGCGCTGGGCGGTGAAGACGCCGAACCTTGCCGCCTCCGTGCTGAGCGACGTCTACAAGCCGCTGGTGGATAGCCTCGCCAGGGCGGACCTCGCCGAGATGGCGGACCTCGAGACCTGGCT
>JAEWBL010000655.1 GCA_023391175.1 Pseudomonadota bacterium | reverse complement strand
GTGGAGACCTGATCCAGTTCCTTGGCGCAGTTGAACGGGCCGAGGACGAAGCGGGCGCTTGGGCCCCACGGCCCGAGGTCCGGCAGCGCGCGGGAGGCGGCCATGTCGCGGTTGGCGTCGCCAGCGGCGACGATGGCCCGCTCGCCTCGGCGCACGGTGGCGACGAAATCCTCGTAATCGGTATCGCCCGCCTCGCGCCCGTTCACATAGAGCCGGCCGCCCTCCGGCGCGCGATAGATGTCGAGCCCCTCGGCCCGGCCGAAGGCGGCCATGGGGCGCGCCGCCGGCATGTTGAGGCGCGGCGCGCCGAGGTCGAACGGCACGCCGAACTGGCTGGTGTCCGTCACCGTGCGGCCGCCCACCTGCTTGCCGGCCTCCAGCAGCACATAGCTGCGCCCGGCCTCGGCGATGCGCCGCGCGGCGGCGATGCCGGCGGCTCCGGCACCGATGATGATGACATCCGCCTCGATCTGCTGGCCGAGCGCGCGCGAGGTCGCGAGGCTCAGGCCGGCGAGCGGCGCAGCCGCCAGCGCGGCACCACGGGCCAGCAGCGCGCGGCGGGAAAGGGAGAGGCGATCGGGTCCGGTCACGGGCGGAACGCTACCATGGGGCGCAGAGCGGGGCGAGAGGGCGGGCCGCCCTCAGCGGTAAACGCGCGACAACACGGACTTTCCGGCGTTTTCCGCTCCAACCTTCGCAAAATTGTAAGCCGGCATGTGGATAAAGGGGCGCGCGGACGGGCCGCCCCGCTCGCGCTCAGGAAGGGCGGGGAGACCCATGAAAGACCCGGTTCAGAAGACCATCGGCTACAGGCTCACCCACACGGCGCGGCTGCAGAAGGCGCTGTCGGCCCGTCTCCTCGCCGGTCTCGGGCTGTTTCCGGGGCAGGAATCCGTGCTCAAGCTGCTGTGCGAGGCCGACGGCCGCACCATGGGCGATCTCGCCTCGGCGCTGCGGGTGCGTCCGCCCACCGCCTCCAAGACCATCGCCCGCCTCACCACCCAGGGCCTCGTGGAGCGCCGCGCCACCGACGGCGACGGGCGGCTCGTGCGCGTCTTCCTCACCGATGCCGGCCGCGAGCGCGGCGCCTCCATCGACCATGTGTGGGACCAGCTGGAGGCCGAGATGGTGGTCGGCCTCGACAGCAAGGAGAAGAAACGGCTGCGCAAGCTCCTGCGCAAGGTGGAGAAGAATCTCGCCCTGCGGCTCGGCGCCGACGGCGGCCTCGACGATGAGGCCGAGCCCGGCGACGAGGACGAGGACGCCTGAGGGTCGTCCGCCCCCTCACGCCACCGGCCTTGCGCCCGGCGCATGGAGCGCTGCGCCACCATGCGCCTGACCGCCCTTTTCTCCCGGCCCGTCCCGCGCTATGCGTTGGCTGATCGGTTTTTCAATCGATTAAAGCCACACACCGGCAAAAGCCGCCGCGCCAACGGAAAAAGCCTCAGAACGCCGGCCAGATCCGGCGCCGCACCGGGGGAAACATGTCCAACGCCATCGATCTCAAGGACCGCTTCGCCATCGTCACCGGCGGTGCGCAGGGCATCGGCCGCGCCGTGGTGGAGCGCTTTCTCGCCTCCGGCGCCCGCGTCGCCATCTTCGATCGCGATACCGACCTCGTGGTGAAGACCGCCGACGAACTGGGCCGCGCCCGCGTGATGCCCGTCACCGTCGATGTCAGCCGCCTCGCCGACGTGGAGCGTGCGGTGGCCGAGGTGCATGCCGAATTCGGCCGCATCGACATCCTCGTGAACAACGCCGGCGTCGCGGGCGCGAACCACAAGGTGTGGGACTATCCCGAAGCGGAATGGAAGAAGGTGATGGCCATCAATCTCGATGGCCCCTTCTTCTGCTGCCGCGCCGTGGCGCCGCACATGATCGCGCAGAAGTACGGGCGCATCGTCAATGTGGCCTCCATCGCCGGCAAGGAGGGCAACCCCAACGCCTCCGCCTATTCGGCCTCGAAGGCGGGTGTGATCGCCCTCACCAAGTCGCTGGGCAAGGAGCTGGCCGAATTCGACATCGCGGTGAACTGCGTGACGCCCGCCGCCGCGCGCACCGCCATCTTCGACCAGATGAGCCAGCAGCACATCGACTACATGCTCTCCAAGATCCCGCGCGGGCGCTTCGTGCAGGTGGACGAGGTGGCGGCGACCATCGCCTTCGCCGCCTCGGCCGATTGCTCCTTCACCACGGGCGCGGTGTTCGACCTGTCCGGCGGCCGCGCCACCTATTGAGGACCGCCATGCGCGCGCCGGGAGACAGTCACGTCACGCCCGCCCCGGCGCCGCTCGTCGGCATCGCGCTCATGTGCCTCGCGGTGATGAGCTTCGCGCTGACCGACACCACGGCCAAATGGCTGAGCGCCCACATCAATGTGCTGATCGTGGTGTGGGCGCGCTATGTCATCCACTTCGCCTTGTCGCTGGTGGTGTTCAACCCGTGGACCGTGCCGGGGCTGATGCGCACCAAGCGGCCGGGGCTGCAGATCATCCGCTCCGCCCTGCTGTTCGCCACCACGGCCTTGAATTTCACGGCCCTCCAGTTCCTGCAGCTGGACCAGACCGTCTCCATCATGTTCTCCATCCCCTTCTTCGTGGCGCTGTTCGCCGGGCCGCTGCTGGGGGAGCGGGTGGGGCTGGAGCGCTGGCTCGCCATCATCGTGGGCTTCGCCGGCATCCTGCTGGTGGTGCGACCAGGGGCCGGGGGCATCCATCCCGCCGCCATTCTCTCGCTGGTGGCGGCGGCGACCTACGCGCTTTATTCCATCACCACCCGCATGCTGGCGCGCACGGACGCCAGCAAGACGACGCTGTTCTACACCGCGCTCGTCGGCTCCGTGGTGGCCAGCATCCCCCTGCCCTTCGTGTGGGAGACGCCCCGCGACCCGGTGGTGATCGGCGCCATGGTCGGCCTCGGCGCGGTGGCCGGCGCGGGCCATTTCGTGCTGATCCTCGCCCATGCGCGGGCCCCGGCGGCGACGCTCGCGCCCTATATCTACACGCAGATCCTGAGCATGATTGCGCTCGGGTGGCTGGTGTTCGGCCAGGTGCCGAGCCTGTGGACGCTGGCCGGTGCCGCCA
>JAEWBL010000649.1 GCA_023391175.1 Pseudomonadota bacterium | reverse complement strand
GTGGCCGTGGTGGGGCTTCTCTATTATCGCTACACCCTGGTGGGTGGCGCGCCGACGCACGTGCAGGGCGGGATTGCTGGTGATGAGGAAGGCCGGGAGATGCACGTGGCGCCGGTCAAGCTCCCGCAGCAGGTCAAGACCATTGAGTCCCGGGAGATTGTAGTCCACAATCATGCAACCACCGCAGGAGATGTCGGCCGCAAGCACATCCTCCGAGCGCGCATAGGTCTGCACGTTGAAGCCGTCCACTTCCAGGGCGAATTTCAGTGAATTGCAGACCGCCGGGTCATCGTCGACGATATGGACGACGAACGCGGGCGGCTCTTCCGACGCCATCATCCCAACATTTCTCCCACGACCCGTTCGCGGGTCTGCGTGGTCGGTCTATCCCAACCTACTTTGGGAGGGGGGTCGGGGGCCTTGCGTTAGATCAAGCCCTCACGGGCCGAACGGGATGAAAGAACAGAACGGTACCTCGGTCACGCCGGTCGCGGCGCGATGCCGGCGAGCAGCGCCATGCGCACCAGTTCCGACAGGCTCTGCGCCTTCATCTTGGTCATCACGTTGGCTCGGTAGACCTCCACCGTGCGCGGGCTGATGCCCAGCTCGTAGGCGATGGTCTTGTTGGCCTGTCCGGCCACCAGACATTCGAGCACCTGCCGCTCGCGCTGCGACAGGCCGCCGATGCGGTCCACCACCTGCTCGCGCATGGCATCGTGCTGGCTGGTCTTCTGGCGGCGGTCGAGCGCCGACTTCACGGTGTCGAGGATCGCCACGTCGTCGAACGGCTTCTCGAGGAAGTCCGCGGCGCCGAGCTTCATGGCTTCCACCGCCAGCGGCACGTCGCCATGGCCGGTCATGACGATGACCGGGACGCTGGAGCCCTTGTCCTTCAGGTGCTGGAGCAGGTCGATGCCGGTCATGCCCGGCATCCGCACGTCGGTGATGATGCAGCTCGCGGCCGGGTCGGCGGCGGGCAGTCCCGCCTCCACGAACAGGCGAGCGGATGCGTGCTCGTGCACCACGTGGCCGGCGGTCGAGAGCAGGAAGGCGAGGGATTCGCGTACCGCATCGTCGTCGTCGATGACGTGGATCACCGCTGTCTCCTGCTCAGTCATGCACCGCCTCCGCATCGCCCACGGCGCGGAGGGTGAATCGGAATACGGCGCCGCCGCCGGGATTGGGCTCGGCCCAGATGCGGCCCCCGTGCGCCTCGATGATGGTGCGGGAAATGGAAAGCCCCACGCCCATGCCGTGCCGCTTGGTGGTGACGAACGGCGTGAAAAGCTGCGCGCCCACCTCCGCGGAGATGCCGTGCCCGGTATCCGAGACGCTGACCATCACCATGTCGTCCTCTACCGCCTCCGTCCTGACCAGAAGCTGGCGACGCGGTGTCTCCATCATTGCCTCCAGGGCGTTGCGCATCAAGTTCAGCAGCACCTGCTGGACCTGCACCTTGTCCGCCAGCACGAGATCGCACTTGGGGTCGTAGAGGAAGCGCACCTGAATACCGTGCTCCTTCGCACCGACCAGGGCGAGGGCGCTCGCCTCCTCCACCAGCTTGGCGAGGCTCTCCACCCGCCGCTCGCTCTCGCCGCGGGAGACGAAATCCCGGAGGCGGCGGATGATCTGGCCCGCGCGCAGGGCCTGCTCGCCGGCCTTCTCCAGCGCCCCCTGGAGCAGTTCCACCCGCACGGTCCCGCCGTCCAGAAGGCGGCGCGAGCCCTTGATGTAGTTCGCAATGGCCGACAACGGCTGGTTGAGTTCATGGGCCAGCGTGGAGGCCATCTCGCCCATGGCGGTGAGGCGCGAAATATGGACCAGCTCGGCCTGCAGCTCCTGAAGGCGCGCCTCGGTCTGCTGCCGTTCGGTCAGGTCGCGGATGAAGCCGGTGAAGAACCGCTCCGAAGCGGAGCGCATCTCGCCCACCGCCAGCTCCATGGGAAAGGTCGTGCCGTCCTTGCGCTCGCCCACCACCACGCGCCCGATGCCGATGATCCGGCGCTCGCCTGTGGCAAGATACCGCGCGATGTAGCCGTCGTGTCCCTCGCGATGGGGGGACGGCATGAGCACCGAGACATTCTGCCCCACCGCCTCGGCGGCGGTGTAGCCGAACAGGCGCTCCGCCGCGGTGGAGAAGGAGCGCATGATGCCGCGCTCGTCGATCACCACCATGGCATCCGGCACGGTATCGAGGATGGAGGAGAGGTGCGCCTCGCGGGCGAGCAGGTCGCGATCGCGCGCCGCCGCATCCAGCCGGGTGCGGCGCAGGCGCTCGCCGAGCACCGCGATGCCGAGCCCCACGGCAAGGAACAGCGCCGGCGCCGCCAGATCGAGCCGGGCATCGAGACCGGTGAGGCCGCGCAGCGCGACACTGCCGGCAAAGGAAACGGCGACCGCCGCGCCGCCCGCCACGAGGCCTCGCCCCGACACCAGGATGATGACCGCCAGCTGCAGCAGCAGTGCGTCGCCGCCGAGCGGCTGGAGCCCGGCAACCCGGCACAGCAGCAGGGCGACGAGCGCCGCGGCCGCGCCGCGCACGGCATCGCCAAGCATCTGCCCTCTCCCGCGCGCCACTGCCCCGTCCTCCACCGCCAAAGCCATGCCGACCGCCAATCTATGCGACGTCCCGCCCCTACGTAATAGTACCTAAGGGGACCGACTTAAGTGTTCGATCCGAATTTTTCCCGTGCGTTCCGCCGGTTATCCCTTTCTCAACTCCGATGGAAGGGTCAACCGATGCCGAGCCCCGCAGCAGCGATCGCCCACAAGACCTATGCCCAGCCCCGGGCCTACAGCAGCAAGTCCTACGCTGAACCCATGGCTTCCGCACGGCCCGCCCATCGCTGGACCGAGGAGGCTGACACGCGAACCCCCACCGAAGTGGTCGCGCGCCTCGGAGTGGTTGCGAGCTATGCCCGCAACGCCGAAATCTTCGGCGAGGATCAGCCGGCCGAAAACCTCTACATCGTTCTGTCCGGTGCGGTGCGCATCTGCAAGCTGCTCGGCGATGGCCGGCGCCAGATCGAGACCTTCTGCCTGCCCGGCGACGTGTTCGGCTGGGAAATGACCGGCCGCCATCGCTTCTCCGCCGAGGCGGTGAGCGAATGCAAGATCGTGCGGGTGAAGCGCTCGATCCTGTTCTCCCGCGCCTCCGACGACGCGGAACTCGCCCATGCCCTGTGGGCGCTGACCGCGGCCGAGCTTGGCCGCGCCCAGAATCACCTGCTCGTCCTCGGTCGCAAGACCGCCCAGGAGCGGGTCGCCACCTTCCTCCTCGACATGGCCGAGCGCGCCGGCGCGGGCCAGGGTCCGAACGGGATCGAGGTGACGCTGCCCATGTCGCGGCAGGACATCGCCGACTTCCTCGGCCTCACCATCGAGACCGTGTCGCGCACCCTCACCCATCTCGAAGAGATTTCTGCCATCGCCCTGCCGTCCTCGCGCCGCGTGGTGCTGCGGGACGGTGCGACGCTGAAGCGCCTGAATTCCTGAGTTCTTCCCCCGGCACGCTGCGCTCTCTCCGATTAGCAGCGTTCCCCCTTGGCCCGCTCCGGCCTTCCGGCCTCAGCGGGCCTTTTCTTTTGTGGGCTCGAGTTGATTGGATTTGGTTCGCTGGGCTGAGCCCCGGTCCTGCTTCCGGGGCTGTCCATCCTAAACGGCCGCCGCGTGCCGCTGCTTTTCCGGCGC
>JAEWBL010000592.1 GCA_023391175.1 Pseudomonadota bacterium | reverse complement strand
CGCAATTCCTCGGAGCCGAGTTCCGCGAGGGCGGCGAGGAAGGGCTGCCAGTGGCGGCGCGGCTGGCCGTCGGCATCCATCATCTCGTCGCGGGTGGCCGGCAGGGTGCGGTAGCCGCCGATCAGGCTTTCCGCCGCGGCCCGCTCGAATGCCTCGCTCCGCTGCTCCGCCCCCGACACGATCACCCCTTCCGCGGGCACCCCTGCCCGCGCGTCAACATCCTGTGCCCGGTGGGACCGGGTTCTCCATTATGCCCGCGGCAGCGCCAGATGCACCCCTCTTCGGAGCGCTTCCAGGCTGCGCCTGCCGCGGACCAGGCCCGCGGCAGGCGGATCGGGCGCGGCCCGGCGATCTCAGGCGCTGGCAGGGCGCCGCAGGTCGAGGGTGGTCGGGAACTCGTCCGGCGCGGTCTCCAGCACCACGTCGAGGGTGCCGGGGGTATGGCCGAAGGTCTGGAAGCGGGCGAGGCGCCGGGCCTCGGCTTCGTAGGAATTCACCGGGAAGGTGTCGTAGTTCCGCCCGCCCGGATGGGAGACGTAATAGATGCACCCGCCCCGGGAGCGCTCGCTCCAGGTGTCCACGAGGTCGAAGGTGAGCGGCGAATGCACCGGGATGGTCGGGTGGAGGCCCGACCAGGGCTGCCACGCCTTGTAGCGCACGCCGGCCACGTAGGTGCCGTTGCGGCCGGTAGGCGCCAGCGGCACCTTGCGGCCGTTGCAGGTGAGGATGTGGCGCGAGGGGTTGAAGCCCTCCACCTTCACCTGCAGACGCTCCACGGAGGAGTCCACGTAGCGGGCCGTGCCGCCCACCACGCCTTCCTCACCGAGCACGTGCCAGCATTCCAGCGCCTGACGCACCTCGATGTCCACGCCCGCCTGCTGGACCTTGCCGAAGGCGGGGAAGCGGAATTCGAACTGGGCGCGGAACCACTCGGGATCGATCTGGTAGCCGGCGTCCGAGAGGTCTTCCACCACGTCGAGGAAGTCCTGCCAGACATAATGCGGCAGCATGAAGCGGTCGTTGAGGATGGTGCCCCAGCGGGTGCAGTGGCCGTGCACCGGCTTGTTCCACAGCCGCGCGATGAGGGCCCGCAGCATGAGCTGCTGGGCAAGGCTCATGCGCCAGTCCGGCGGCATCTCGAAGCAGCGGAACTCCACGAGGCCCAGCCGGCCGGTGGGGCCGTCCGGCGAATAGAGCTTGTCGATGGAGATTTCGGTGCGGTGGGTGTTGCCGGTGACATCCACCAGCAGATTGCGCAGCAGGCGGTCCACCAGCCAGGGGGCCGGCGGCTCGCCCTTGCCGGGCAGCGGGAACTTGGAAAAGGCGATCTCCAGCTCATAGAGGCTGTCGTGCCGCGCCTCGTCCACCCGCGGATGCTGGGAGGTCGGGCCGATGAACAGGCCGGAGAAGAAATAGGACATGCACGGATGCCGCTGCCAGTAGAGCAGCAGGCTCTTGAGCAGGTCCGGCCGCCGCAGGAACGGGCTGTCGGCAGGGGTGGCGCCGCCCACCACCACGTGGTTGCCGCCGCCGGTGCCGGTGTGGCGGCCATCCACCATGAACTTCTCGGTGCCGAGGCGGGCGAGACGCGCTTCCTCATAGAGGATGCGGGTGATCTCCACGCAGCCGGCCCAGGTGTCGGACGGATGGACGTTCACCTCCAGCACGCCCGGATCGGGCGCGATGCGGATGAGGTTGAGGCGGTAGTCGAAGGGCGGCGGATAGCCCTCCATGTGGATGGGCGTGTTCAGCTCGATCGCCACCTGCTCGAGAGCGGCGATGAGGTCGAGGTAGTCCTCAAGGATCTCGACCGGCGGCAGGAACACGCACAGGCGGCCGTTGCGCGGCTCGACGCAGAGCGCGGTGCGGGTGTCGGCAGTGAAGATCTGGGTGTCGTACTTCGCCAGATATTCGCGCGCCAGCTCCTGCGCCCGCTCGCCAACGCCGTAGGCCTCGGTGCGCGGAGCGATGGAGTGGCGCGGCATGCCGCCCGGACCGCCAGGCGTGCCGGCGTCATGGCCATCGGTGCCCGCCCCGGCACCGCCCTGCCCTGCGGCGTAGCGGGCGGCGAAATCGGCGGCGTCTGGCAGCGGGTCGCGCGGCTCGAAGGGGTCGGCTTCGACGATGTAGGGATAGCGCGTGGGCGCCAGATACTGCAGCGATTCCAGCGGCAGGCGGTAGCCCATGGGACTCTCGCCGGGGATCAGGAACAGGAACTGCCGGCGGAAGGTCCATTCCTCCGAGCGCCACGCCGGGCCGTTGGGCGTCCACACCCGGCGCAGCGGCAACACGGAGCCGGTGGCGGTGCCGAGGCCCTGGTTGAAGGTGCGCGCGAGCATCCGCCGCTGCACCTCGTCCGCCATGCGCGGATCGCCGGGGGCGATGTTCTCGGGAAGGTTCTGCTCCTTCCACATGTAGTAGATGTTGTCCTCGAACGCCTGCTGGACGAACCGGCTGCCCACGGCCAGCTTCTCGGCCACCGCCTTGCAGAAGCGCTCGGCGTCGGCCGGCGTGACGCCGTAATTGACCTTCTCGTCGGCGATCAGGTCCTCGCGCTGCCAGATGGGCTGGCCGTCCTTGCGCCAGAACAGGTCGAAGGACCAGCGCGGCAGCGTCTCGCCGGGATACCACTTGCCCTGGCCGTAATGCAGCACGCCCTCGGTCTCGAAGCGGCGGCGCAGGCGGCGGATCAGGTCGTCGGCGCGCTCGCGCTTGTGCGGGCCGAGCGCCTCGGTGTTCCACTCGGGCGACTGGTAGTCGTCGATGGAGACGAAGGTGGGTTCGCCACCCATGGTCAGGCGGACATCGCCAGCCTTGAGGTCCTCGTCCACCTTGTGGCCGAGCGCGTCGAGGGCGGCCCAGGTCTCGTCCGAGAAAGGCAGCGTGACGCGCGGCGCCTCGGCGACGCGCACCACCTGCATGTCGAAGCCGAACTCGACCTCGGCCTTCTCGTTCACATAGCCGGTGATGGGCGCGGCGGAGCTGTAGTGCGGGGTGGCCGCCAGCGGGATATGGCCTTCGCCGCACAGCAAGCCCGAGGTGGGGTCGAGGCCGATCCAGCCGGCGCCGGGCACGAACACCTCGCACCAGGCGTGCAGGTCGGTGAAGTCCACATCGGTGCCCGAGGGGCCGTCGAGGGCCGCCACGTCGGGCTTGAGCTGGATGAGGTAACCGGAGACGAAGCGGGCGGCGAGGCCGAGGTGGCGCAGCAGCTGCACCAGCAGCCAGCCGGTGTCGCGGCAGGAGCCGAGCTTGCGGGTCAGCGTCTCGTCGGGCGTCTGCACGCCCGGCTCCATGCGGATCACATAGCCGACTTCGCTCTGCAGGCGCTGGTTGAGGTGGACCAGGAAGTCGACGATGCGGGTCTTCTCGCGCGGCACGGAGGCGAGATACTCGGCGAACAGCGCGCCCTCATCCTCCAGCTCGAGGTACGGCGCCAGCTCCGCCTTCAGCGCGGGCGCGTATTCGAAGGGGAAGTTCTCGGCATATTCCTCGACGAAGAAGTCGAAGGGATTGATGACGTCGAGCTTGGCGAGGAGGTCCACCTCGACCTTGAACTCCGACACCCGCTCTGGAAACACGATACGCGCCAGCCAGTTGCCGAACGGATCCTGCTGCCAGTTGATGAAGTGGTCGGCCGGCGAGATCTTCAGCGAATAGGCCGGGATGTCGGTGCGGCTGTGCGGCGCCGGCCGCAGCCGGATGACCTGCGGCCCCATGGAGACCGGGTGGTCGTAGGTGTAGCTCGTGACGTGATGCAGGCTCGCAAGGATCGACATTTAGGGCACCAGGTCCTGCGGGCGACAGCCCAGGGATAGGGTCAGCGGTGGGATCGGCCCCATGGCCGAGAACGGATCGCGCGTCCCGCCAAGGTTAGACAAGCCCGACTGGAGGCGGAAGCGCGACTTTGCGGCGGCAACCGCCCCGATCGGAAGCAGTTGCCGCAAGATAAGGCAAAGCCGGCGCGCCCGGATCAGGCAGATGCGGGCGCCGGGGGCACACCCGCGTCGGGCGCGGGAGGCGGGGCGGGCGGCGCATTTCCAGCGCCATGGCCGGTGCTGGACTTCTTCTTGCCCTTGCGGCCTTCCTCGAAGCGCTGGAGTACCGTGTAGAAGGACGGCACGAACAGCACGGCGAGGCAGGTGGAAGCGAGCATGCCCGACACCACCGCGATGCCGATGGACTTGCGCGAGTTGGCGCCGGCGCCGGTGGCGAACACCAGCGGCAGCACGCCGAGGATGAAGGCAAAGGAGGTCATGAGGATGGGGCGGAACCGGAGGCGCGAGGCCTCCACCGCCGCATCCATGATCTCCATGCCCTCCGCCCCTTTCTCGCGGGCGTACTCGACGATGAGGATCGCGTTCTTGGAGGCGAGCGCGATCAGCAGCACGAGGCCGATCTGGGTGTAGAGGTTGTTGGCCACCCCCAGGCCCAGCAGCGCGCTGACGGTGCCGAGCAGCGCCAGCGGCACTGCGAGGATCACCGACATGGGCTGGATCCAGCTCTCATACTGGCCGGCCAGCACGAAGTAGACCAGCAGGATGGCGAGCCCGAACACGTAGTAGATCTGATTGCCGACCGCCTTCTCCTGATAGGACATGGCGGTCCACTCGAAGCCCGTGCCCGGCGGCAGGGTCGAGGCGGCGATCTGCTCCATCAGCGACAGCGCCTGCCCGGACGAGAAGCCCGCGGCGTTGGTGCCGACGATGGTGGACGAGGGATAGAGGTTGTAGAGCGAGATCAGCGGCGGACCCAGGGCGGTCTTGACATCCACCACCGTTCCGAGGGGGATCATCGCGTTCTGGGTGGGCGAGCGCACCTTCAGCTGCATCAGGTCGGCCGGGGTCACGCGGAAGCCCGCGTCAGCCTGGATGTAGACCTGGAAGACGT
>JAEWBL010000584.1 GCA_023391175.1 Pseudomonadota bacterium | reverse complement strand
GCCCACAAGTCCTGAAGCCAGACATCGGCGGCGCGCACCATCACCGCATCGGAGGCGACCACCGCGAGGTCCGCCTGCGTCACATGCCGGCTCTTCCCGGCGAGGCGGCGGGCGGAGACGGTGGCGCGGCGGTAATCGCGCAGGGCATCCACGAAGCCCACCGTCACCTCCAGCGGCAGCTCGGTCTCCTGCGCGCGGGTCACGGCGAGGAGGGGCGAGCCCTCCGCCTGCACCAGATCGTCGGTGGTGATCTGCGCCACCTCCCCCTGCCCGCGCGGACGGAACACCATGCGGCCCGCCTCCTCCCCCGCCGCGAAGGCGAAGGCGCGGGCGCGCGGCTCCAGCGCCGCGCGGGCAGTCATGGGCTGCTCCACCACATAGCCCTCGACGGCGCCCGAGAGGCCCGCGCTGTCCACGTCCGCAATGCCGAAATCGGCGGCGAGCGTCGCCACCAGCGCATCCAGCGGCGCCGAGCCGAGGCGGCCGGTGAGCCAGTGGCCGGTGGCCCAGTTGGCGCCGTCCGCCCACACGTCGGTGGCGTAGGGGAACTGGGGATAGGGCCGCGCATCCCAGCTCCACAGGAAGAGCGCGTCGGTCTCCACCATGCGGCCAGAATAGAGCGTCGCGGCCGGGTTGTCGGTGGCCTCCGCCTCCGCGCCGAAGGTGGCGAGGATGGCCTCCAGCGTGCGGCGCTGGATGAGGTCGTCCCGCGCCCCGGAGGAGAAGGGCGGCAGGCGGTTCTCGGCGGATTTCGCATCCGGGAAGGCGCTGGGGCGGTTGGCGCCCTTGTCCACCGCCGGGCACCCCGCCTCCATGAGGCGGATGGGCTTGGCGCCGGGAACGTAGGCAGTGGGGCTCGCGCTGCGCACCCCGGCGATGCGCTCGTGATGGGCGTTCGCCCACCAGGACCAGAGATCCTTCTGCCGATACACCCACGGCTCGCCGAAGGCGCCGTCGGTGATGGCGCTGCGGTCCTGCGCCGTGCGGGCGGCATCGTCGGGATAATACCAGTCGAAGGCCTCGCCCCGGCGCAGGTTGGCCTTCAGATAGGCACGATCATGGATGGACTGCGCCAGTGCCGCATCGAGATGGTCGGAGCCGTCCCGCCAGTCGGCGAGCGGGGGGTAGTAGTCGATGCCGATGAAGTCCACCGCATCGGCGCCCCACACCGCATCGAGGGGAAAGCGCACGTCGCCCGAGGCGAGCACCTGCGCGCCATATTCCGTCCAGTCGGCAGCGTAGGAGACGAGGGTGTCCGACCCCACCACCGCCTTCACATCGGCGGCCAGCGCGGCGAGCGCTTCGGCCGCGGGGAAGGCGCCGGTGTCGTCCGTGAGGCGGGTGAGCGCGGCCATTTCCGAGCCGATGAGGATGGCCTCCACCCCGCCCGCCGCGACGGCGAGATGGGCGTAGTGCAGCACCATGCGGCGCAGGCTCCATTCCTCCGGCCCGTGGTAGATCACGCTCGTGCCGACGCGGGTGAAGTCCCCCGCCGCCGCCGTGCCGAACAGCGCCGCCACCTCCGCGCGGCAGGCGGCGGTGCCCTCCACCGTTCCCGTCCGGCCCGGCGCGGGATCGCACACGATGCGCCCGCGCCAGGGATGGGGCGGCTGGGAGGCGGCGCCGGTCCAGGGATCGGGGTGCGTGTTGTCGGCCGGGATGTCCATCATGACGAAGGGATTGAGCGTCACCTTCAGCCCGGCTTCGGCCATGCGCTGGATGGCGCGCACCACGCTGTCGTCGGAGGGCGTACCGCCATAGGCCGCGCGGCCTTCGTATTGGGAGACGGCGGGCGTGGTGAGGCGCGTCTGCCCGCCCACGCTCCACAGCGCGGGGGCGGTCGCCTTGTTGGTGCGCTCGCACTTCGGCCGCACGGTGCAGGCGCCGGCGCGCAGGTCGTCGCCGAACCAGGACACCACCAGCGAGACGCGCGACACGTTCGGGCAGGCGCCGATGAGCTGGTCGAGGGAAGCCTCGAAATCGCTGAAGAAGCTGGTGACGTGCCGGTTCTCCGGCCCGTAGCTCGCCTCGCGATAGACCTGCCGGATGTTGCGCGTGTCGTAGCCGAATTCGGTGGCGCCGGGGATCAGCGTCACCGCCTTCACCTGCTTCTCGAGCGCGCCGATGGATCGCTCCACCTCCACGGTGATTTGCGGCAGGCGGTTGCCGTAGTCGGTCAGCTCCAGATTGCGGAAGGTGAGGTAGGCGACGCCGCGATAGGCCGGCGTCCCCGCCGCCCCCTGCTTCGCCTCGATCCAGGAATCCGGCGCCTCGTCGGCGCCGCCGAGGTGGGGCGTGATGTGGAGGCGCCGCGTATCCAGCAGCTTGCCGTCCGCCCAGATGCGGCCGATGCGCGAGACTGGCCCTTCGCACAGGGCGACGGCGAAATTGGCGTAATAGGTGTAGGTCGTGGTGCTGGCGGAAAGGCTGCCGCCCTTGCCGCCGACGGATTGCGTCTCCTCCTTCTTCACCTCCTTCAGCTTCGTCGCCCAGATGACCTGCCCGGCGAGGCGCGCGCGGCCGTAGACGCGGGGCAGCGGCGCGCCGGCGGTGGAGGCCATCACGTCGAGGTCGGTAAGGCGCGGACCTTCCGCATGGCGCGAGCGGTTGCCGCCGAGGAGCGCGCCATCGATGACCGAGCCGCCGAGCGCGCCCAGCGCCCGCCCCGCCACCGCGCCGATGGGTCCGAACAGCGCGCCGCCGATAAGGCCGCCGGCCGCGCCGAGAAGCAGCGTCGCCATGGGAAAGGGCTCCGGGATGGTGGGATGGGATGACGATGATCCGAACCCGCCACAGCGCACCGTCATCGCCCGGCGCGTCCGGGCGATCCACGGTTCGGCGGGTTCGGGTTTCCGGGCAGCGCGCAAGCGGCTCAGTGGATGCCCCGGACGAGCCGGGGCATGACGGCGGGCAGTATGGGGAAGTCGCCGCGGCGACATGCGCCCGTCCGCGCCGCAAGGGCCTCCCTCTCCCCTTGCGGGAGAGGGCTGGGGTGAGGGGTATTTTTCCGCTTGGCTGATGCTGGTGAAGACGGGGCGGAAGAGCGGACAGGCGGATGCGCCGCCCCCTCACCCCCGCCCCTCTCCCGCAAGGGGAGAGGGGTGTCACGTGCCCCTACCC
>JAEWBL010000540.1 GCA_023391175.1 Pseudomonadota bacterium | reverse complement strand
CGTCGAGCGTGCGACGCGGGGCCTCCTGGCTGCTGGCGGAAATGCTGCTGTTCTTCGTGCCCGCCGTTATGGCCGTGCTCGACCACAAGGAACTCATCGGCCTCGATGGCCTGAAGATCGCCGCGGTGATCCTGCTCGGAACGGTGACGGTCATGGGCGGCACTGCCCTCGCCGTCGATCTGTGCTGGCGCTGGACGCAGCGCCTGTCTGGGGAGGCGCGTCATGCCGCATGATCCCCTCTTCGCCACGCTGTTCTGGTCGGCCGTTACCATCGGGTCCTATCTCGCCGCGCGAGCCATTGGCCGGCGCTGGCGCTTCTGGTGGACCTCGCCCCTGCTGCTGACACCCATCGGTGTCGGTGCCGTCGCGCTCAGCCTGCACGTGGGATATGGCGAGTATATCGCCGGCACCCGCTGGCTGCTGCTGATGATGGGGCCGGCCACGGTGGCCTTCGCCATTCCCATCTACGAGCAGCGCGCGCTCATCCGCCGCTACTGGCCGGTGTTGCTGGTGGGAGTGGCCGTGGGTAGCACCCTTGCCATGGTGACAGCGCTTGCCCTGGCGCATCTGCTCGGCCTGAACGAGACGATCGGGCTCAGCCTGATGCCGCGCTCGACCTCCACCCCCTTTGCCATGGCGGTGTCGGGGGACATCGGCGGCGTGCCGGACCTTACGGCCGTCTTCGTCATCCTCACCGGCATCTGCGGCGCGGCGTTGGGCGAGGTGGTGCTGAAGGTGATGCCGCTGCGCTCGTCGCTGGCCCGCGGCGCCCTGTTCGGCATGGGCGCCCACGGCGCCGGCGTCGCCCGGGCGCACCAGATCGGCGGGGAGGAAGGCTCCATCGCCGGTCTTGTGATGGTGCTGGCGGGCCTGTTCAACGTAATGATCGCACCGCTGGTTGCGGCGCTGGTCTAGGCTCTCGCGGTCACGGCCTTGGCGGCCCCGGGAGCACCGAGGCCGCTCACATGCACCACGGCGAAGATCAGGACGATGGTCGCCCCGAACTGATGCGCCAGGGCGATGTCGATGGGCACCTGATGGATCAGCGTCAGGATGCCCAGCGATGCCTGGGCCGTCACCAGGGCGAACAGGGTCCACGCCCGCTTCGCTGCCCGTCCGCCGTCGCGCGTGGCATCGAGCGCGTGGACGAGCGCCAGCGCCCAGAGGGCATAGGCCACCATGCGGTGATCGAACTGCACCGTCAGCGCATTTTCGAACAGGTTGCGCCAGAAGGGCGACATGGCACCGAGCTGATCGGCGGCGGGGATGAAGTGGCCATCCATGAGCGGCCACGTGTTGTAGGCCATGCCGGCGTCGAGCCCGGCCACCAGCCCGCCCGCGAAGATCTGCACCAACACCAAGGCCATGAGGACGCGCGCCGTCAGCCGCACGCGGCCATTCACCGCCTGCCGCCCTTCGCCAGTGAGCGAGCGCGCAACGGCGACGATGGCGGCGAGGATCACGCAGGCGAGGGTGAGGTGGATCGCAAGGCGATACTGGCTGACGGAGACCCGTTCCGTGAGCCCCGACGCCACCATCCACCAGCCAACGGCGCCCTGCAGCCCGCCGAGAGCGAACAGGCCGAGACACTTCGCCAGCAGGGATCCGCGCAGCACGCCGCGGAAGGCAAAATAGAGGAAGGGTAGGAAGAAGGCGAAGCCGATGACCCGGCCGAGCAGCCGGTGGCCCCATTCCCACCAATAGATGCGCTTGAACGCCTCAAGCCCCATGCCCTTGTTGAGGATCTCGTACTGGGGAATGGCCTTGTAGCGGTCGAACTCCGCCTGCCAGTCGGCCTGCGACATGGGGGGCAGGGCACCGGTGACGGGCTTCCATTCGGTGATGGAGAGACCGGATTCGGTGAGGCGCGTGGCGCCGCCCACCACCACCATGGCCACGATCAGCGCCGCGACGAAATAGAGCCAGAGGCGGACAGCCTTGATCCCGGGGCGGGGACGGTCGGCGATCAGTGAAACGGCTTCTGCGTGCGACATGTGATCTCGACTCCGCGTGCGCGGTCTTGCTGCGTGGCCCCTCCGGATCGATCCGTTATAGAGAGCCCGTGTGCCGCGCAAGGGAGCGGGTGCCGCATGCCGCTTCGGCACGGCGGGCATCCTCGCGGCAAGGGAGTGAGCGAGAATGCCCCAACGCCTGCGCAAGCTTATCGGTACCGTTTTGATGCTGGTGCTGGTCGTGTTCTGGGCGCTCATGGCCATGGCACTGGCGCAGGGCCGGGTGACCGAACTGCATTGGGCTCTGCAGACGGTCTGCTACGTGCTTCTCGGCAGCCTCTGGGTGCTCCCGGCGGCGCTCATCATCCGTTGGATGGAGCGTCCGGACAAAAAAGTATGATTTAATATAATCTTGTGGCGGTTTCCTCAGTTTTTACGCGAGCTATCTTTGCGCGCAGTTGGCGACGAAACGCAAAAAGGCCCGGCTGGGCCGGGCCTTCTGGTGACGACGGAATAGTGGATCAGGCTGCGCCGGCGAGGCGTTCCAGCATGGCCGACTGAACGGTCTCTCGGGCGTCGAGGGATGGCGTGGCGAGGTGATCCTCATCCTTGGGCGCCTCCTCCTCGGTCCGGCCTGAGGCGAGGCAGAGCATCACCACGCGGCCGAATTTCTTGTCCGCGAGGGCGTCGAATATCTCAACGGCGGCCGTCGGCGCCGCATCGTCGGCATTGAGGCAGACGACGAGCGGATCAAGACCCGCCAGACGACGACCGCCGCGGGCAGCCGACAGGCTGGGGGCGGCGACCACGACGAAATCGTAGGTCCGCTTCAGCGCTTCCAGCACCAAGGCGAGCCGTTCGGCACCCACGATTGCGGCGCCGGACAGCACGTCCCGGCCGGGCGGGATCACGTGGGCCCGAGAGCGGGCGTCGCGATGGATGGTTTCACCAAAGCCTGCGACCCCGAACAGAAGCTCGCTCATCCCCGGTGCCCACGGGTCAGAGACCAGGGCGGCGAGGCTCTCGGCGCTGCCATCCAGCGCCACCAGCGCCACCCCGGCATCCTCGGACAGGCGACGGGCGAGGGAGACAGCGCAGGTGGCGGACGCCTCAGGCAGGTCGTCGGAAGTGAGGAGAATCAGCCGCGCCGATCCACCAGGTGATGCGAGATGCGCGGCGAGGCGGTCGACTGCCGCATCGGCATCGAGGCCGGCGCCCTCGGGGCCGCCGATCCAGGTGATCCGATGGCTGTCGCTCAGCTCGACGGGAAGGACCGCGCCATCGACCAAGCCTTCCGCTTCGGCGGGGCGGTTCACAGTGCGCCGTGCGATGACGAGCAGGGCAGCAACGGCCGCGAGCAACCCGAGAGCGAGGGGGCCGGGCGGCTGGGGCACGAACGAGGCCCGTCCGGCTTCGCCCCGGCGTGCCGCCGGCAGCAGCGAGGGCTCGTCCTGTGCCTCCCGCGTCAAGCGGTCGAGGGACAGGAAGGCGGAGACGTAGGCGTCCGCCACCCGGACGGCGAGTCCGGGCGTTGCTGCCGAGACGGTGAGCCGCAGCGCCCGCCCGCTCTGGACCGGCGCGACCTCCAGATTTTCCATGAGGCGCCATGCAGCCGCGACGCTTTCGGAGCGCCCCGCTGTTCCGGCGCGGGTGATGCCCAGCCATCCCGTCAGCCCTCCGGCAGCGATGCGGCGCACATCCTCATCCGGCAATTGGCGCACGGCGTCGTACGCGAGCTCCCGCGAGCCCAGCATCTGCGCCACGCCGCGCATGGAGCCAGCCGGCGGCTGGGTGCCGACCTCGAAGGCGAGGGTTGTGGTGGCAGAAAACCGCAGGGGCAGGAAGCTGGCGAGGGCGATGAGGGCGAAGACGATCCACGCGGCCTGCCAAATGCTCGGGCGCCACGCCAGCCGCACAGGCTTAAGACCGGCATCCGGTCCGGCCGCCGCGGCCTTTGTCATCTCAAGGTGCGTCGTCTCCAGGTGAGACATGCGCCGCCCTCCCGCGACTCGGGCGCACGACGCGCCAGTCTCACCCAGAGAGCCAGATCATGGTTTATGGAGTGTAAACGGGCTACTCACAGGCCGAGGCGCCGTCGCCGTTCACCCCGGAGGCCTGGGGAGACGAAGCCCAGATCGGCAACTCCCTTGGCTATGCTGCGGGCGGAAAAGCCCAACGACACTGCGAGCGCGAGAGCGGCTGCAAGCAGCGGCAGTAGTGCTGCGGGTTCGCACAATGGCGCAAGCGCCCCCGGATTGCTTGGCCACGCGCAGATCGCTCCCGCCAGCCGGTCGCCGATCAGGAGCATGGCGGCAGTGTTAAAGACGGCAAGGACGACCGAGGCGATCGCCAGACCGTGCCGGCGCGCCAGGATGAGATCGATCATCTTCGCTATGGCGACGAAGGCCAGAACGAGGAGGGCGGCGGCTCCCGCGACGGCGCCCGGCGTTGGCGGAAGCCGAGGCGCAAACGGGGCAACGGCAGCCGGCGCGGCAAAGGCGAGGATCAACAGGTTGAGCTTCAGCCCTTCCGGGAATTTGCACGCCAGGAACCGTGCGTTCCCCCGTTCAACGAGATCAATCACGGCGCACGCCACGAGGCCGGCGGTGAACCCGCCGAGATGCGCTCCCCAGTCGATGCCCCGCGTGCTCAACGACAAGGTGATGTTGAGGCCGATGTTGATGATGAAGAAGCTGGCGGAAAGCTCGATCTTGCCGAGAATCCAGAGGCAGAAGAGCGCGCCCAGCACCCCGGAC
>JAEWBL010000457.1 GCA_023391175.1 Pseudomonadota bacterium | reverse complement strand
TTCACCCCCCCGGGCCGGCCTGGGTGGCCCCGAGCCGGCCGCCGGGGACGCCCCGCGCCCCCAATTACTCTTGATTCGTTTTCAGCCTCGCGACGAGATCACGCTCTCGCGCAGATCACTCGGCTTCGGCGGAAAGCTCCTTGGCCTGGGCGATCCAGCCGTCCACGCGGCCCGGCAGGCCCACTTCCTCGCCCACGCGCTGGGCATCGACGCTGTCGAGGCCGGCGATCTGGGAGAAGTGGAACACGCCGAGGTCGTTCAGCTTCTGCTCGATCTCGGGGCTCACGCCGGTGAGCTTCTTCAGGTCGTCGGCGACGCCGCGGGGACCGGAGAGGGGCTCGAACGACGACCACACGCTGGTCTCGGCCGGCAGGTCCTCCACGAGCGGGGCCTCTTCGGCGCCCACGTCGTAGCCGAGATCGCTGTGACCGCGGCCGATGCCGTCGATGGCGGCGCGGGCGACGAGATCGCAGTAGAGCTGGATGGCGCGGCCGGCGTCATCGTTGCCCGGGACCGGATAGGCGATGCCGTCCGGATCGCAATTGGTGTCGAGGATGGCGGCCACCGGGATACCGAGGCGCTGTGCTTCCTTGACCGCGATGTCTTCCTTGTTCGTGTCGATCACGAACAGCAGGTCCGGCAGGCCGCCCATGTCGCGGATGCCGCCGAGCGCCTTGTCCAGCTTCTCCTTTTCACGGGAGAGCGTCAGGCGCTCCTTCTTGGTGTAGCCGGAAGACGCCTCGGGGGCGGCCAGCATCTCCTCCAGCTTCTTCAGCCGGGCGATGGAGTTGGAGATGGTCTTCCAGTTGGTGAGCATGCCGCCGAGCCAGCGGGAGTTCACATAATACTGGGCGGAGGGGCGGGCGGCGTCCGCCACCTGCTCCTGCGCCTGGCGCTTGGTGCCCACGAACAGCACGCGGCCGCCCTGGGCCACGGTGTCGGACACGGCCTGCAGGGCGCGGTGGAGCGCCGGCACGGTCTGCGACAGGTCGAGAATGTGGATGTTGTTGCGAACGCCGAAGATGTACGGGGCCATCTTGGGGTTCCAGCGGTGGGACTGATGTCCGAAATGCACGCCAGCTTCGAGGAGCTGACGCATCGAATAGTCGGGAAGAGCCACTTTGGTATTCTCCGGTTGAGCCTCCGCGGACGTACCTTCGCCAATAGCGATAGGCACCGGATGGCCGATCTGGCCTGTGTCCGCGTGCGGAATGGGTCGGGCACATACACGAGGTGGGCCTGATAGGCAAGTATGGGCGGGGCGCGCGTCGCCCCTTTCACCCTCCGGCGGCGCGCTGCCGCTCCTCTTCCACCAGTTCCTTCTTGGAGAGCTTGCCCACCACGCTCTTCGGCAGGCTCTCGCGAATCTCGACGGCCCTGGGCATCTCGATCTTGGAGATCTGGGCGGAAAGGAACTCCATCAGCTCGGCCGGCGTCGCCTCGGCGCCCTGGCGCAGGGTGACGAAGGCCTTGGGCGCCTGGCCGCGATAGCTGTCGGGAATGCCGATGGCCACTGCCTCGGCCACGGCCGGATGGAGGTAGAGCGCCTCCTCGATCATCCGCGGATAGACGTTGTAGCCGCCGCAGAGAATCACGTCCTTGATGCGGTCCACGAGGAACAGATAGCCGTCCTCATCGAGGTAGCCGACGTCGCCCGTGCGCAGCGCCCCATCGACGAAGACGGCGGCCGTCTCGTCCGGGCGGTTCCAGTAGCCCGCCATCACCTGCGGCCCGCGCAGGCACACCTCCCCCTTCTCGCCCACCGGCATCAGGCGGGTGGAATCGGCGAGGTCGCGGATCTCGATCACCGTCTGCGGCAACGCAGTGCCAACGGAGCCGTCCTTGACGAGGCCGAGCGGCGGATTGGCACTCACCACTGGCGAGCTTTCGGAGAGGCCATAACCCTCCACCAGCGGGCAGCCGGTGAGTTCCTGGAAGCGCGTGCGCACATCGAGCGGCAGCGGCGCGCCGCCCGAGATGGAGAGCGTGAGGGAGGAGAGGTCGCGCTTCTCGATGTCCCCCACATTGTTGATGGCGGCGTAGATCGTCGGCACGCCGGGGAACATGGTGGGCTTCTCGCGCTCGATGTCATCGAGCAGCGACATGAGGTTGAAGCGCGGCACCAGGATGATCTCGGCGCCGAGGCAGATGGGAATCAGCATCACCGTCTGCATGGCGAAGACGTGGAACAGGGGCAGCACACCCAGCACCCGCTTCACCCCGATGCGCTCGCATTCGGCATGCTGGACCAGTTGGCGGGCATTGGCGGAGACGTTGGCGTGGGTGAGCATGGCGCCCTTGGGCACGCCCGTGGTGCCGCCGGTGTATTGCAGCACCGCGAGATCCCTCGCCGGGTCCACCTCCACCGGCTTGGGGCGGTCGGCGTGCTTCAGGAGGGACGCGTAGTCCACATGCAGCCCGTCACCGGTGCTGTAGGCCGCCTTCTCCTTGCGCTTGAACAGGTTGAAGAGCAGCCCCTTGGGAAACGGCAGGATGCCCGCCATGGGACAGACGATGATGGACTTCAGCCCCGCCTCGTGCGCCACCGCGACCACGCGGGAATGGATGAGCCTGAGGTCGGGCACCACCATGATGGTGGTCCCGGAATCGCGGATCTGGTGCCTCAGCTCGCGCTCCACATAGAGCGGGCTGAAGTTCACCACCGTGCCGCCGGCCTTCATCACCGCGAAGAAGAAGATGACGGAATAGGGCGTGTTAGGC
>JAEWBL010000445.1 GCA_023391175.1 Pseudomonadota bacterium | reverse complement strand
CAGGTGGCGAACCCGCTTCTGCGCACCTCCGCCAGTTCCGCCTTGATGGCGGCAGGCTCCATCTTGGTGTGCTCGGTGAGGCGGATGATGCGCCCGGCCAGCGCCCTGTCCACCAGTTCGTCGTCCTGGAACGCCAGGATGGCCTTGGAGCAGGCGGTAGCGTTGGGCTGCATGGTCTTGCCGGGCAACACGAAGCCGCGCCAGGGGGCATCGGGCGATTCCATAACGATGGAGCGCACCTGCGTTCCCTCCAGCCGCGCCACGTAGCAGGTCTCGCCGATCTCGGCGCTGAGGTCGCGCAGCAGGCCGCCAGTGAGGGCTTCCACGAAGCCTTCGTCGGTGCTGAGCAACGCGAGGCGGCGCACGCGGTCACCTGGCACGTAGGCGGAGCCGGAAGCGGTGAGGGAGACGAGCTGCGACTTCTGCAGCGCCGCCAGCAGCCGGTGTGCGGTGGCCTTCGGCAGGCCGAGCATGCGCGCCACCTCCATCAGCGACAAGCCCTCGGGAAAGGCGCAGAGGATCTCAAGGATGCGGAAGTAGCGCTCCAGCGGCGGGAGCTTGTGGTCTTCAGCCATGTGGTTTCTTCCCTGACGCTCCAGCCTTACGGCCACAGCCGCTCGCCCGTCCAGCGCCATTCGCCGGTGCCCTCGCCCATTCTCGGCCGCCAACGGGATTGACAGGTCAGGGAACAGCACTACCATGAATAAAAATTGAGACAAGTTTCGAAAACTGGAACTTTCCAGAGGTGTTCGAAATGCATTCCAGCCTCACCGACCGGCCTATCCACGCAGGGGACGTGATCCTCGCGGCGGAGGGGCTGACCAAGGAGTTCCGTGGCTTCACGGCGGTGAAGAATGTCGATCTGCGGGTGCGTGCCGGCAGCGTCCACGCGCTCATCGGCCCCAACGGCGCGGGCAAGACCACGGTGTTCAACTTGCTCACCAAGTTCCTGCAGCCGACGCGCGGCCGGATCGTCTATCGCGGCGAGGACATCACCCGGGCCGGGGCGGCGCGGGTGGCGCAGATGGGGCTGGTGCGCTCGTTGCAGATTTCCGCCGTATTCCCGCACCTGACCCTTCTCGACAACGTGCGGGTGGCGCTGCAGCGCCCCCGCCATATGGCGACCCAGTGGTGGCGTTCGGTGACGGCGCTGAGTGCGCTGAACGACCGTGCCATGGAACTGCTCGACGCCGTGCAACTCGCCGACCACGCCCACCTCAAGGCGACCGAGCTTTCCTGCGGCCGTAGGCGGGCGCTGGAAGTGGCTACCACCCTGGCCCTCGATCCCGACGTACTGCTTCTCGACGAGCCCATGGCCGGTATGGGCCACGAGGACGTCGCCCACGTCACCCGGCTCATCCGCGAGGTGGCGCGGGATCGCACGGTGCTGATGGTGGAGCGCAATCTGAGCACGGTCTCGCAGCTCTGCGACACCATCACCGTGCTCGCCCGCGGCGAGATTCTGGCCGAGGGCACCTATGCGCAGGTCAGCCGCGATCACCGGGTGCGCGAGGCCTATCTCGGCAGCGAGGCCGAACATGCCTGAGCCGCACCTCTGCCTGCGCAGCCTCAACGGCTGGTACGGCGAAAGCTATGTGCTGCACGGGGTCGATCTCGACGTGCCCGAAGGCGAAACCGTGACGCTTCTGGGCCTCAACGGCGCCGGCAAGACCACCACGTTGCGCGCCGTCACCGGCCTGCTGAAACGGCGCGACGGGGCGATCCGCCTCAAGGGGCGCGACCTCATGGGACGCGACCTCATGGGGCGCGACCTCATGGGCCTTGCCCCCTATTCCGCCGCGCGGGCCGGCCTCGCTGATGTGCCGGAGGAGCGGGGCAGCTTCGCCGGCCTGTCGGTGAAGGAAAACCTGACCCTGCCGCCGAAGCGCGCGCCGGGCGGCATGAGCCTCGCCGACATCTATCACCTCCCTCCCAATCTCGAAGAGCGCTCCGCCAGCCCCGGCACCAAGCTCTCGGGAGGCGAGCAGCAGATGCTCGCCATGACCAGGATGCTGCGCAACGGCGCCCGCCTGCTGCTGGACGCGCCCACCGGGGGCCTCGCCCCGGTCATCGTCCAGCGCATCGGCGCGGTGCTCAGGACGCTGAAGGCGGCCGGCATGACCATCCTTCTGGTGGAGCAGAACTTCCGCTTCCGCGCCGCCCGCCGCTCCCGCTGATCCCATCGAGGCAGAGCCCATGCACTTCATGATCATCACCTTCTTCCGCAACCAGGATGGCGCTGCCGTCTACCGGCGCGTGCGCGAGGAGGGGCGGCTCATTCCCGAGGGCATGACCTTCAAGTCGTCGTGGGCCACGGCTGACCTCACCCGCTCGTTCCAGGTGTTCGAGTGCGAGGACGTGACCCTGATCCAGCGCTGGGTCGCCCGCTGGGCGGACCTGTGCGGCTTCGAGGTGGTGCCGGTGGTAACCGGCGCCGAGGCTTCCGCTGCGCTCGCTCTCGACGATCCGGGGCCCGCCTCGGCCGCCGCCTGAACACCCACGATAACCAGAGGGGAACTCACCATGACCACGATGCTGAAAGGTTTGGCACTCGCCGCCAGCCTCCTGTGCGCAGCGGCCCCGGCGGTGGCGCAGAGCAAGGACAAGACCGCCGCGCCCGGTGCCGTCTCGGATGACAAGGTCAAGATCGGCCTGCTGATGGACATGTCCGGCAACTATTCCGAGGTGGCCGGCCTCGGCTCCGTCACCGCTGCCCGGATGGCGGTGGCGGATTTTGGCGGCAAGGTGCTCGGCAAACCGGTCGAGGTGGTGTTCACCGACATGCAGAACAAGGTGGACATCGCCGTCGCCAAGGCGCGCGAATGGTTCGACACGGAAGGCGTCGACGCCATCGTGGACAGCAACATGTCCTCTGCCGGCCTCGCGGTCAGCGAGATCGCCAAGCAAAAGAACAAGATTCTGGTCATCAATATCTCGGGATCGCCGCGCTTCACCAACGAGAGCTGCAACGCCAATACCGTCCACTACGTCTATGACACATACGCTCTGGCAAATTCCACCGCCAAAGCGGTGGTAGAGCGGGGCGGCAAGAACTGGTATTTCGTGACCGTCGACTACGCCTTCGGACACGAATTCGAGCGGGACGCCGCCAATACGGTGAAGGCTAGCGGCGGGAAGGTTCTGGGTGCGGTGCGCGTGCCCATCAACGCCCTCGATTATTCCTCGTTCCTGCTGCAGGCGCAGACGTCCGGCGCCGACGTGATCGCGTTTGCCACGGCGGGCGCGGACACAGCCAACGCCATCAAGCAGGCCGCCGAGTTCGGCATGGGGCAGAACGGGCAGAAGCTGGTGGGGCTCCTGGTCTACATCAACGAGATCAACGCGCTGGGCTTGAAGGCGGCGCAGGGCATGCTGCTCACCACCGCCTTCTACTGGGACATGAACGCGGAGACCCGCGCCTTCTCGAAGCGCTATTTCGAGAAGATGCAGAAGATGCCCAACATGTCTCAGGCGGGGGTCTATTCCACCACCATGCATTATCTGAAGGCCATCGAGGCCGCCGGCACCGACGAAGCGTCGGCTGTCATGGCCAAGATGAAGGAAACGCCCATCAACGACTTCTTCGTGAAGAATGGTCGCATCCGCGAGGACGGCCGCATGATCCGCGACCTCTATCTGTTCGAGGTGAAGAAGCCGGAAGATTCGAAGTATCCTTGGGATTATTACAAGCTCATCGCCACCATCCCCGGCGACCAGGCATTCCTACCCCTGTCCCAGTCCCGCTGCCCCCTCGTCAAGAAGTGACACTCCGGCGCGCCGTCGCCCTGGTCGGCGGCGCGCCCTATCCCGATCCAGAGGCCCCCCATGTCCATTTCCTCGCGCGAAACCGTCCTCCTCGGAGGGCGGGTTCTCACCATGCAGCCAGGCGCCGCCACGGACTGGGAGGGCGTGGTCGTGAAAGGCAATCGCATCATCCGCCTGATCCGCCGCGCCGAGGCCTCTGATCACGCGGCCTCGGGGGCGGACATCATCGATCTCGGCACGCGCACCCTCATGCCCGGCTTCGTGGACGTGCACGCCCATGCGGAAGTGGTGTGCCGCACCGCCCACAACACGGTGGACTGCCGTGCTCCCGAATGCACCAATATCGCCGACGTGCTCGACGCCCTCACCTCCCGGGCGGTGCCGGCGGATGTCACCCCCTGGATCGTCGGCCAGGCCAACCTGTTCTTCGATCGCAAGCTGAAGGATGGCCGCCTGCCGAGCCGGGAGGAACTGGACCGGGTGAGCCGGGATCGTCCGGTGGCGCTGCGGGCCGGCGGGCATATCACGGTGCTCAACACCAAGGCGCTGGAGGTCGCGGGCATCGACAGGAATTATGTAGCGCCCGCCTTCTCCATCACCGGCCCGCCCGCCGTGGAGCGCGACGCCGACGGCAATCCCACCGGCGTGGTGAAGGAGATGGACAGCATCCTGCCCCTGCCCGGCCTCACCCACGAAACCCTCGGAAAGGCCATCGAGGACGGCATCCACTCCAACTTCACCCGCTACGGCGTCACCACCATCGGCGAGATCTCCGAAACCGTGCTCGGCATCCAGTGCATGGACGACCTCGCCCTCGACGGCCGCCTGCCGCTCTCCCTGCGTCTCTATCTGTGGGCACCGGGCACGCTGGAGCTCGACAAGGCGGTGAACTGGCAGGAGCATTTCCAGCTCTCTGCGTCCGAGCGCCAGCTTCGGGTGCAGGGCATCAAGCTGTTCTCGGACGGCGGCTTCTCCGCCCGCAGCGCGGCGGTGAACTGCTGCTATGTGGGGCATCCCGGGTTTTCCGGCTCCATCGCCTTCCAGAAATACTTCTTTCGCCGGGCCTACCGGCTCACCCAGGAAAAGGGTCTGCAACTCTCCGTGCACGCCAATGGCGACCGCGCCCAGGACTGGCTCAGCGAGACGGTGGTGAAGATGGGCGGTGCTGTTTCCGGCCGCACCCGGATGCGCATCGAGCATGCGGGCAACCTCATGCCGCGCACCCGCACTGCGGATTTGTGGGCGCAGGCCGGCGTGCTGCCAGTGCCTCAGCCGGTGTTCATCTACACCTTCGGCGAGTATTTCGAGGATTATCTCGGCGACTACGGCACCCGCGGGCGCTTCCCGTTCCGCACCCTTCTCGATCAGGGCTGGCGGCTGTCGGGCAGCTCGGACGTGTGGATCGGCTCCGAGCGCGAGGCCACCAACCCCTTCTTTTCCATCTGGAACTGCATGAAGCGTCAGACCTATTCCGGCAAGTTCATCGACCCCCACGAAGCGGTGACGCTGGACGAGGCGCTGCGCATGCACACGCTGGATGCCGCCCTGACCATGGGCGAGGACGACGTGCGCGGCTCCTTGGCGCCGGGAAAATATGCCGACATTATCGCTCTCGATCGTGATCCGTTCACAGTGGGCGTGGATGAGCTGCGGTCGATCAAAGTGGACTATGTCATGTCGCTTGGACGCACCGTCAAAATGAGCGTTTCATAACCCGGGATTTTTCCAGACCCGGGCTGAGCGGAATATCACTGATTGACGCGCTCGACTACTGCCTGCGCCGTTTCAATAAATGCCGCCATCAGAGACGATGGTTGTTGCTCTATCCAAGCCAATAGGACCTGAACGGCCGGCGCGGCATCAACCAGGGGCCTGTAGACCACCTGTTCGACCTGAACCCGACGCACGGATGCCGGGACGAATGCAATTCCGGCTCCGGAACTGACCAGCCCCAACGCGGTGTAGACCTGCGCCACTTCCGTTGCGATACGCGGCACAAATCCGGCCGCCGCGCACATGCCGGTGATCATCGCGTGAAAATCCGGTGCGGATTTCTGGCTATAGCCGATAATGTTTTCCTTGGCGCACGCTGTGATGGGAATACTCGCCTCCCTTGCGAAGGGATGATCAGCCTGAACCGCAATAACAAACGGCTCGCTTAGCAGTATTTGTCTCTTTATTTCGGCAGACCCGAAGACCGGGCGGGTAAAGGAAATATCGACGTCGCCGCGAAGAAGGGCGTCGACCTGAGCCACCACGGGGAACCACCTCATTTGCACATTCACCTCTGGGTATCTCTCGCGATAGGCGCGTAAAATCGGCGGCAGGATGGTGTAGGACGTATGTTCGAAGAAGCCCACGGCGAGCTCCCCGATCTCGCCCCGCTGGGCGCGCTGGGCATCCACGGCGGCGGTCTCGACGGACCGCAGGATCTGCCGCGCATGCCTGAGATAGATGCGGCCGCTTTCCGTCAGCTCCACGTGGCGCCGCGTGCGGAACAGCAGGGCGACGCCGAGTTCCTCCTCTAGCTGGCGGATCTGCTGGCTGAGCGGCGGCTGGGCGATGCGCAGCCGCTCCGCGGCCCGCGTGAAGCTCAACTCTTCCGCGACGGCAACGAAATAGCGCAGGTGGCGGAGATCCATCTTATATCCATTCGATATGAATGACGAACTTATTATATATTTGACCCACTCTTCAAGAGCTCCCTATTCTCATTTTCAAGATAAAGGTGCCGCCGGTCAGTCGAATGAAGCATTCGCCCCGGACCGCGCCGCAACGGGAAGAGGAAGCGCCGCATGAGCAATCGAGACGACGCGATCGCGCGTCTACTGACGCGCGTCGATACCACGTTGGCACAATCGGGGCATGGGTTCCCGCACTATTGCGATCCGGCGCACGGCGAATGGGTCCGCAGCCCGGCGGGCAATTGGACCGGGGGCTTCTGGGTAGGCATGCTGTGGCTGGCCGCGCTCAAGACGGGCCGGCAGAGCTACAGGGACGAAGCGCACGCCTGGGCCGCCCGGCTGCGCCCGCGGGCCGGCTCCAACTCGGTCTTCAAGGGCTTTCTGTTCTGGTACGGCGCGGGGATCGGCGAGGTCCTGCTGGATGACCACGTGGCGCGGGATCTGGCCGCGGAAGGGACCGCAGGCCTCGTGCGCATGTACAATCCCGAGGCGCGGCTCATCCCCCTTGGGACAGAGGCGGAGGAAGCCTCGGACGTTGGCTTGAACGAGGCCAATATCGATGCGCTTCCAGGCACCATCGCCCTGCTCTACGCCCACGGGCCGGAGGCGGCCGCGATCGGGCGAAACCATCTTCTGCGCCACATCGCCTTGTGCGTGCGGGACGATTCCTCGGTCGGCCAGTCCGCGACGTTCGATCCCCGCGATGGCGCGCTGGTGCGCCGCTATACGCACAAGGGCATTCACGCCGACAGCACCTGGGGCCGGGCGCAGGCCTGGGCGATGATCGGCCTCGCCCAGGCGCTGGCCCGCGGCGAGACAGCGGTGCAGGCGGATGCGATCCGCATCGCCGACTGGTGGCTCGCGCATTTGCCCGACGACGGCGTGGCCTTTTGGGATTTCGACGACCCCGCCATTCCCGAGGCCCCGCGCGACACCTCGGCGACCGCCATCGCCGCAGCGGCGCTTCTGAAGCTGGCGGCCCTTATTCCCGTGCATCGCGCGCGCTACGCCGCGGCGGCGGCGCGGTCGATCGATGCACTGGTCGCCGGCTATCTCACGCCGACCGCGCCCGACGACACGCGCCAGGCCGGCATTCTCACCGCGGGATGCTTCGACAAGCGCAACGGTGTCGCGACCAAGCACGAGCTGATCTGGGGCGACTATTTTCTGCTGGAAGCGCTTCTGGCGCTCGAAGGCACGCTCGTGCCGGAGCGGGTGTGACGGCACCGCTCCGAAACGGGACCGAGTTAAGCCAGGGGAACCAATAATAGTCAGAACAAAAACGTCTGGACGGCGAGAGGAAACCCATGTCCGAGCATTCGTATCCCGCACCGCGGATCAATCACACGGGGCCCGTGTCCACGCTGGTCGGAACCGAGACCTCGTATTCGCGGACACTTTCCGAATACGACATTTACGCCTTCGCCGGCATCAGCGGCGACAACCATCCCAATCACACAGACGAGGAATATGCGCGCCGTGTCGGGCTTGGCGGCCGGGTGGCGCAGGGTTCCATGTTCGTGGGTTACGTCTCCGGAGCGGTCACCAAATATCTTGATTGGGTGGGCCGCCCCGCCGTCTCCTATGGCTACGACCGGGTGCGCTTCACCAAGCCGGCGCACATCGGCGACACGCTGACCGTCCATTACCGCATCGTGCGCGCCGACGACGAAAAGAAGCGGCTGTGGGCGGATGCGACGCTGACCAACCAGCGTGGCGAGACGGTCTGCGTGTGCACCCACATCATCCACTTCCAAATCTGACCGCAGGTGCGTTCATGAGCAAGATTTGTACGGCCGACGAGGCCGTCGCGCTGATCGGGTCCGGGCAGAGCGTTGCGAGCGCGGGGGTGATCGGCTGGCTCACGCCCGACGACCTCCTGGCGGCCCTGGGCCGACGCTTCCGCGCCAGCGGGATGCCGCGCGATCTCACCTTCTTCTTCCCGGTCAGTGTGGGCGATGCGCTCGGCATCAAGGGCATGGATCACGTGGCCATCGAAGGCCTGATGAAGCGGGTGGTCTCGGGCAACTATCTGAATTCGGTCGATCCGCAGACCGGCCGGCGGCCCGAGATGATGCGCCTCATTCGCGAAAATCTGGTGGAGGCCTATTGCTGGCCCATCGGCGCCACCATGCATTGGCTGCGCGAAGTGGGCCGCCGAGGCCCCGGATATCTCACGTCCATCGGCATCGGCTCCTATATCGATCCACGCCAGCAGGGCGGGAAGTATACGGCACGCGCCAGCGAGGATCTGGTTCGGCTCCACAGCATCGACGGGCGCGAATACCTTTTTTATCCGACCTGGCCGCTCGATGTCGCCTTCATCCGGGCATCCAGCGCCGACGAGCACGGGAATCTCAGCTTCGAGGACGAGCCCATCACCTCCGCGACCCTCGCCATGGCCCTGGCGGTGAAAGCCTGCGGCGGAACGGTGATCGCCCAGGTGCGCAAGCTGGTGCCCCGGCGCGGGCGCCTGGTGCATGAGGTGCGCGTGCCGGGCGAGCTGGTGGATCGGATCGTGATCGCCCCCGAGCAGGTGATGACCACCGGCATCCGCCATGACGACCGCTATCTCGGCCGCCAGATCTTCGACGGGCGCGCCACCGACCGTCTGCCCCTCGGTGCCGACAAGGTGATCGCACGCCGCGCTGCGATGGAGGTGAAGAAGGGCGTGGTGACCATCTTCGGTTTCGGGGCGTCATCCGACGTTCCGACCGTTATGATGGAAGACGGCGCCTTTGCGGGCGACGGCCTCCTCGACTTCAGCTTCACGACGGAGCACGGCCCGTTTGGCGGCGTGGTGATGAGTGGTTGGCAATTCTCCGCCAACAAATATCCGGAAGCGCTGATCGACGGCCCGGCCCAGTTCGATTTCATCGATGGCGGCAACTGCCCGGCGGCGGCCCTGGCCTTTGCCCAGTTCGATCGCGCCGGGAACGTGAACGTGTCCCGCTTCGGCGCGGCCAATCCGGGCCCCGGCGGGTTCATCGACATCGCCTATAACGCGGGCGAGCTCGTGTTCACCGGCACCTTCACCACCGCCGGGCTGGTAGCGGAAGTGGGCGACGGACGCATCGCCATCCGTCGTGAGGGCAAAGTCCGCAAGTTCGTCGATCACGTCGACGAGATCACCTATCCGCTGCTGCAGAACCTTCGCGATCGGGGACAAAAGGCGAAGCTCGTGACGGAGCGCGCGGTATTCGAGGTGACGCCGGAGGGGCTGGTCCTCGCCGAAGTCGCGCCGGGCGTGGACGTCCAGACGCAGATTCTCGACCTGATGGCGTTCCCCCCCCACCACATTCTCGATCCGCTTCCCCGCATGGCGGAAGCGCTGTTCCGCGACTGACCTGCGCGTCGCGCAAAGATCCCTGGCACGGAGCCGGACATGCCCACGATCACTTACCTGACGACGATTCACTTCGACTACGGTGCCCTCGAACTGCTGGCCGGCGAGACCGAGCGGCTCGGCATACGACGGCCCTTCATCGCGACCGACCAGGGCGTGGGTGCCGCCGGCCTGCTCCAGCGGGTCCGAGATGCCCTTGGGCCGGCCGAGGCCCTCACAATCTTCGAGGACACGCCGCCCAATCCCACGGAGGCCGCCGTCGTGGCCGCCACAGCGCTTTACCGCGCGGAGGGATGCGACGGCGTCGTCGCGGTCGGCGGCGGCTCGGCGATCGATCTCGCCAAGGCCGTCGCGCTGCTCGCCACCCATCCGGCTCCGCTCGGCCAGTATGCGGCGGTGGAAGGGGGGATCTCGCGCATCACCAAGGACGTAGCGCCGCTCATCGCGATTCCGACGACGGCGGGAACGGGCAGCGAGGTCGGGCGCGCGAGCGTCATCGTGATGGAGGACGGCCGCAAGCTCGGCCTCCTCAGCCCGAACCTCCTGCCGAAGGTGGCGATCTGCGATCCCAGCCTCACCCTGTCATTGCCACCGGCGCTTACGGCTGCGACGGGCATGGATGCGATCTCCCACTGCATCGAGACGTTTCTGGCCCCCGCGGTGAACCCGCCCGCCGATGCCATCGCCCTCGACGGGCTGAAGCGCGGCATCCAGCATATCGAGCGGGCGACGAAGAACGGCGAGGACCGTGAGGCTCGCTGGAACATGATGATGGCCGCCACCGAAGGCGCCATGGCGTTCCAGAAGGGCCTCGGTGCGGTGCACGCCCTTTCCCACCCGCTTGGTGCGCTTCCGCTACGTCTGCACCACGGCACGCTCAACGCAATCCTGCTGCCGGCCGTGCTTCGCTTCAACCGCCCTGCCGTCGAGGCAAAATGGAAGCGGCTGTGCGGGGCGATGGGCCTCGTCACAAAGGGAGACGCGCCCGAATTCATACTCGGCCTCAATCGCCGGCTTGGCCTTCCGGCCGGCCTTGCAGCCCTCGGCGTGGACCGCGCGATCCTGCCCGACATTGCACGCAAAGCCATGAAGGACCACTGCCACGCCACCAATCCCCGCCGCCCGTCCGAGCAGGACTATCTAAGCATTCTGGAGGATTCATTCGCCGGCTGACGCAAATCAGCAGCGCGATGCAGATCAGGCGACGTTCGCTCCGAGTGTTATGAAGCCACGGGAAACATCAGATGATTTCGCTCCAGGACCATCACGACGCCATTCGCGACATGGCACGCAAGTTCGCGGAAAACGAGATCTCCCCCCAATCGGAGGACCTCTGGCTGCGGGAGGAATTCCCGTATGCGATCTGGAAGGCGGCCGGTGCGCTCGGGCTCATCGGCCTGCCCTACGCCGAGGCCTACAATGGCGGCGGCGGCGATTGGCTGGGCTTCACCATCGTGCTGGAGGAAATCGCGCGCGTCGATTGCGCGGTGGCCGTCTCCATCATGGCGAATTCCACCATTGCCAGCCTTCTTCACACCTTCGGCACGGAAGACCAGAAGCAGCGCTTCCTGCGGCCCATTCTCGATGGATCACAGGTCGGCTGCATCGCCCTTACCGAGCCGTCGGCCGGGTCGGATTCGGCCAATATCCAGACCCGCGCCACGCGCGATGGGGACAGCTGGATCATCAACGGCTCCAAGACCTTCATCAGCAACTCAGGCTCGGATGTGACCGGCCCGGTCGTCATCGCCGCCGTGACAGGGGTCCGGCCGGACGGGCGGAAGGAAATCTCCAACTTCATCGTGCCCACGGGTGCGCCCGGCTTCGACAGCGGCAAGAAGCTGCGCAAGATCGGCTGGCGCGCCTCGTCCACCCATGAACTCTTCTTCAACGACTGCAGGCTTTCCGGAGACCACCTCCTGGGCGAGGTGGGCTCGGGGCTGAAGCAGACGCTCTCGCAAATCAGCACCGGGCGCATCCTCATCGGCGCGCTGGGGCTCGGCATCCTGCAGGGCTCACTCGATCGCTCCATCGCCTATATGAAGGAGCGCCGCGCGTTCGGAAGGGCGCTCGCGGAGTTCCAGGCGCTGCAGTTCAAGATCGCCGACATGGCCACCCATGCCCACGCGGCGCGGCTGATGCTCTATGACGCGGCCATGCGCAAGGATGCTGGCCTGCCCTATGACAGCCAGGCCTCCATGGGCAAGCTGTTCGCCACCGAACGGGCGATGGAGGCGGCGCACCAGGCGGTCCAGATCCATGGCGGCAACGGTGTCATGGCCGAGTATGCGGTCTCGCGGGCCTTCGGGGACGCCAAGGTGCTGGAGATCGTGGAAGGCACGTCCGAGATCCAGCGCATGATCATTTCACGCGGCCTGCTGCGCTGACACGGGATCGGATTGATGGCCCGCATCTCACCCTACGCGGAAGGTCTGGAGAAGACTGCAGCGAACCACGTTCCGCTTACCCCCCCCTGTCCTTCCTGGAGCGGGCCAGGCTGTCAAGGCTGGGCGCAGCGTCGCCTTCTCGACGCTCGCCGACATTTTCACCTCGCTTGCCAGGGCCGAGAAGGACGGGACGCTGCCGCGAGCACATCCGCTATCTCTGCCGCGCCTCGCTGTTTGTCGTTGACGAGATCGGTTATCTACCGGTTGTGCCCGGCGTGGCAATCTGTTCTTCCAGCTCGCCAACGCTCGTTACGAAAAGGGCGCCATGATCCTCGCCAGGCTCCTGCACCACGGCGTGGTCATCCAGATCGAGGGCTCAAGTTATCGCCTGCGCGAGCATGCCGATCTCGTTCCCGAGCATGTGCGCTCGAAAGCCCTCATCACGCCGCCGCCGGCGCCTGACGTTGCCCCGGCTGCCTAATCCAGTTTGAAGTTCGCTTTGGCCCGACGCGAGGACCAGAGCATGAAGCGCAGCCGTTTTTCGGAAGAGATGGGGTATTCGGTCCTGATCTCTTGACCCGTTTGCGGCCTTCCGCGGCGAAGAGGACGATCGGGGCCTGAACCCAGCGCCGGGAGGTCCCCATGGTGTACGTTGGCCTTGATGTCTCTCTGAACTCCGTAGCCGTCTGTGTCATCGACCGGGAAGGTCAAATCCTGAAGGAGGCGAGCGTGGCGTCGGAGGCGTCCGCCATCTCGCAGTGTCTCCAGCCCTGGCGGGATCAGATTGCGAAGATTGGGCTTGAGGCTGGGCCGATGTCAGAATGGCTGACTGCGGGCTTGGTGGAGCTTGGTGTTCCCACCATCAGTCTTGAGGCGCGGCAGGTGAAGGCGGCGTTGTCGGCGATGCCCGTCAAGACCGATCGGAACGACGCGCGCGGCATTGCCCAGGTGGTCAGAGCAGGCTGGTACAAGGTCGTGCGCGTGAAGAGCATTGGCAGCCAGCATGCGCGAACGTTGGTGGCGGCGCGCAAGCATCTGATCCGCTCCATCGCTGCGTCAGAGCAGACACTTCGCGGATTGCTCCGCCCCTTCGGTTTGAAGGTCGGCATCGTGTCGCGTGCCGGATTTGCCTCCCGTGTCCAAGAGCTGGTTGGAAACAACGTCATCCTGGCTGAAGTGATGGCTCCCCTGTTGGCAGCCCGGGACGCACTGATGCAGGAGTACCAGCGCCTTCACCGCCTGGTCGTCCAGGCTGTCCGGAATGATCCGGTCTGCCGCCTGTTGACGACCATGCCCGGGATCGGGCCGGTTTCCGCTCTGACATTCAGAGCAACGATCGATGCGCCCGAGCGTTTCGCGCGCTCCCGGTCCGTCGGGGCTTATCTCGGGCTCACACCTCGGCGGTATCAATCGGGCGAGATCGATCGGACCGGACGGATCACCAAAGTGGGCGACGGGGAGACACGAACTGCGCTGTTCGAGGCCGCCAACGTCATCCTGCGACCGAGCACACGCTGGTCACCGATGAAGGCCTGGGCGGTGCGTATCGCTCAGCGTCAGGGAAGCAAGCGGGCGAAGGTCGCTCTGGCTCGCAAGATGGCGGTCGTTCTTCACAGCATGTGGCGGAGCGGCACGGAATTCCGATGGACCGTGGCCGCGGCGTGATCGACCCGGCTGTGGTTCCCTGAACGCCCGTCGCGGGGCGTGGGATGATTGAGTTCGCATGATCTGTCGTCGCAGCCGCAAACGCGGCCGAGCACGCCGAAGAGCTTGAACCGGTCATTCCATCGAACACCATCATGTGGCGATCCTCGACCACGGACAGAAGCAAAGAACCCGCGACGTGCCATCATCGGGGTTGACGACACCGGACCGAATACAGAAGCAGATCATCGACATCCTGAAAGAGCACGAGGCCGGGGTGCCGGTGGCGGAACTGTGCCGCAAGCACGGTGTCAGCGATGCCAGCATCTACAAGTGGAAGGCCCGGTTCGGCGGCATGGAGGTGTCCGAGGCCAAGCGGCTGCGGGCGCTGGAGGATGAGAACGCCAAGCTGAAGCGCATGCTGGCCGACGCCATGCTGGACAACGTGGCGCTGAAGGACCTGCTGGGAAAATGACGCCCGCTGCCGAGCGCAGGGCTGTCGCCCATCTCGTGGGGCATCACGGGATGAGCGAACGGCGGGCGTGTAAAGCCACCGGCTTCTGCCGCATGACAGTCCGCTACCAGACCTCGCGCCCTGACGATGGCCTCTTGCGCGAGCGCATGAAGGCCATGGCTGCCGAGCGCCGCCGCTTCGGCTATCGGCGGCTGCATGTGCTGCTGCGGCGGGAGGGCTTTGCGGTCAACCACAAGCGCCTGTTCCGGATCTATCGCGAGGAGCGCCTGATGGTGCGCCGGCGCGGCGGCCGCAAGCGGGCGATCGGCACACGGGCGCCCATCCATCGGCGGGGTCCCTGGCGATCCTTCGAGGCCGTCGAGTTCGCGACGCTGACCTGGGTCGACTGGTTCAACCATCGCCGGCTGCGGGAGCCCATCGGCAACATCCCGCCGGTCGAAGCCGAGGAACGCTACTACGCCATGCTCCACGAGCAGAAACGGGCGGCGTGGCTCAAACGAAATAGCCTCCGACAAACCCGGGCGGTTCAATGTGATCCAGAGACCCCACCGGAAGGTAGCGTCCTCAAGACTACCGATCCTCAATCAGTCCCAACCTGTTCTTCTCAGCCGTTACTAAGCTCAGGCCTAATTTGTGCTGAGATAATCAAACGCCGTCAGAGCGAAGATACGCCCGAGGGCGATAAGTTCATCGACAGCCACATGCTCGTCAGCCGCGCCCATGTTCACCGGGGTGAGGCCGCAGACGACGGTGGGTACGCCAGCCGCGCGGTAATGGCGGGAGTCGGAGGCGCCGACCCGCATGTTGACCACCGGATCGATGCTCAGAACCTCGCGGCAATTGCGCGCCAGCAGCGCGATGACGGGGTGATCGGGATCGGTCCAGCTCGGCTCGTAGCGGCGCGTCACCTCGACCTCGACATCGTGGAGCGCCGCGATCCGGCGGATTTCGGCCTCCACCTGGGCGACGCTGATGCCGACGGGAAGGCGCACATCGGCGGTGGCTTCCGCGTGATCGGCCACGAGGTTGGACAGCCGGCCGCCCCGCACCGTCCCGAAGGTGATCGTCACTTTGCGCAGCACGTCGCTTTCCCCGGCACCCGACAGGCTCTCCGACAGCGGCCCAGCGCGCTCAATGGCGTCGAGTATCTTCTGCGGCGCATCAACGGGGAGGTCGCGAATGGCGCGCAGCCCCGAAATGGCGTCGACGATCTTCTCAATCGCGCCCTCGCCGCGATGGACATGGGCGGCGTGCGCCGAGCGGCCCCTGGCCGACAAGTTCAGCCAGATCATGCCCTTCTCGCCGAAGCGCAGCACGCGTGGAGAACCGGCATCGGCGCAGATCATCACGTCGCCGCGGGCATGGGGAACGGTGTCGAGCAGCAGCTTCGAGCCGAGCACGCCCATCGTCTCCTCGTCGCCGGCAAGGGTCGCCACCACTTCGCCGGCCAGGTGCTCGCGAAGACCGGCGAGCCGCCGCAATGTGAAGAGGATGACCGCGAGGCCGCACTTCATGTCGGACGCGCCGAGGCCGTAAAGCCGGCCCTGGCGCACCTCGCCGGCCGGATCGACGGTCCATTCGGCCGCGTTGCCGAGCGGGAACGTGTCCATATGCCCGTTGAGGATGAGGCGCGGTCCGGGGCGCCCGCCCTGCAGGCGCAGGACGAGGTTCATCACATGCTCGGCGCCCGGATGGCGCTCGACCGTGATTTGCGGGATGTCCGCGACGAGGGCGGCGATCTCATCCGCCATGGCCCGCGTATCGCCCGGAGGTGTTCCGCTCGGGCAGGCGATGAGGCGCGTCGACGCCTCCAAAAGCCAGTCCGCATCCGCCGCAGCCGCAGCCGCAACCGCCTCGCGCGTCATCCCGCTCATCACGTCACCGCCCCCGGAGCGCGGCGGTGGCCGCCTCGTCCACGCCTCCCGCATCGGTCAGCGCGACGCAGTAGATGTCGCGCGCCCGCGCGCGGCTGATCCAGCCCTCGGCGACGTCAGCCGCGACGCGCTTGGGATCGCGCGCGCGCGCCGGGCCGTAGCCGCCGCCGCCATTGGTCAGGCTCACGACGCGCTGGTCGCGGCGCACGAGGACGTGCTCGGAGGTGGAAAGCTCGATGATCTCGCCGGCATCGGATTCGAGATATTGCCGGGCGGGAGCCGCATCGCCGCCGCCGCGGGTGCCGAGCGAGGGGTTCACCGTGCCGTCCGAGCAGAAACCGAGCTCGAAATCGCAGTCGATCGGCCGGAAAACGGTCTTGATGCCCGGAGCGCCGCGATGCTCGCCAGCG
>JAEWBL010000355.1 GCA_023391175.1 Pseudomonadota bacterium | reverse complement strand
GGCCAGCTCGACCAGCGGCCGGTAATCCGACTCGTAGTTGTCCCAGACCTTCGCCTCGGACGTGAGGTGGTGGTGCAGGATCAGGCCCGCGAGATACTCGTCGAGCACGAGCTGGTCGTCCGCTTCGAACATCTCGGCGCCGAGCACCAGATCCGGGCCGCGAATGCTCTCGAGCTGCCGAGCGATGGCGAGCTCCAGCGCGTGCACCGGCCGCTGGCCGTGCAGCTCTCCGAACAGCACGACGTCGGCCGAGGCGAGCTGCGCCGCCGCGGCCTCGGGACCGACCTGCAGTCCAGCCGCGGTGTAGAGCTGCCCCGTACTCGCATCGCTCGTCGTCGCCATGCGCGTCTTCCTCGCCGATCGAAGCGCTTCGCGCTCCTTCCGAGCTGCCGAGCCAGCTTGCCCCATCCGCTCGTCTCCTGCCGCGGTGGCGGAGCGCGGTCCTTCGGGGCTCCCCCAAGGGCCTGCGCCAGGCGCTGGCACGGGGGCTAGCATCGAGCGCCTCGGAGGGAACCATGGCGAATCTCGATCAGCTGAAGGCCAAGTACCAATCCGTCATCGATCTGGGCAAGGCGCGCGGCGTCTCCTGGAAGAACGTTCACCTCGAAGGCGACAAGCTGCTGATCCGCGGCGCCGCTCCTACGGACGGCGTCAAGAACGAGGTCTGGAACGCCATCAAGGCCGTCGACGCGCAATACGCCGATCTGACCGCAGACATCACGATCGACTCGAGCCTGCCCGCGCCGGCGCCGCCGCCGTCACCGGTCAAGGAGCCGCGCATCTACGAGGTCGTCGCGGGAGACACGCTGTCCAAGATCGCCAAGCACTTCTACGGAGATGCGGCGAAGTACCCGAAGATCTTCGACGCCAACCGGGACCAGCTGAAGGATCCCAACGTCATCAAGCCAGGCCAGCGCCTGAAGATCCCGGAGTAGATCCTCGAACCACGCGGGAGAATGCACATGGGCATCTTCGACGAGCTGACGAAGAACCTCGGCGGCGGCGTACAGGGCGGGAAGCAGGCCGCTGGTGGCGGACAGGGCGCGTTGATCCAGGCGCTCATGGGGCTGCTGGCCGGTGGCGGGCTGCAGCAGCTCATCTCATCGTTCCAGCAGAAGGGGCTCGGCGACGCGATCGGCTCGTGGATCTCGACCGGCCCGAACCAGCAGGTCTCGCCGGAGCAGATCGGACAGGCGCTCGGGCCTGACCAGCTCGGCCGCCTCTCGCAGCAGACCGGGCTCGACATCGGGTCGCTCACGAACCAGCTCTCGAGCCTGCTGCCGGGTGTCGTGGACAAGCTCACTCCCGACGGCAACGTGCCGGACTCGAACGCCTTGCAGGAGAAGCTCGGCGGACTGCTGAAGGGGCTGTTCTAGTCGTCCGTCGGCGGGGGCGTCGTCACGCGAGCTTCGCGCCACGCTCCTCGAGCAGGGTGCGCAGCACGGAGCGGTGACAGCGCGCCTCGTCCTCGCAGTAGCACCCCACGGTGAAGTCCGCCGAGTGGGAGAGGGCAGCGAGCAGGTCGAGCGCGCGGCTCGCCGCGGGGACCTTCATCTCCGCGCGGTACCTCCTCGCGAAGGCCGCCCACTCCCGCTCGGTGGACGCTGATCTGCCGAGCTTCACGAGCGCGTCGCTGGGCGCGAGCGTGGGGAACCACACGTCGTACCAGTCGCCGGACGCGAACTGGGCCGCAGGTACGCCGCGCGGCGGACGCCGCACGGTGCCGATGCGGAGCCCTTCGCCGGGGCGGCGCCGGCTGCCGAGGCGGACGACGTGGACGGCCATGCGCTTCCACTAACAGCTGCGATCTCGCGCGTCAGCGGTCTGCGAGAATTGTCCCGATAATGGAACGGACATGTGCATGGCAGACGATTGCGCTTTTATCGCAACAGCTGCATCTTCTCCTCGTACGGCGCACCCACCCAAACACCGACGAGGGAACGAACATGACGAACCGCTGGGACATCGACGTCAGCCACTCCGCAATCCACTTTCACGTCCGCCACATGGTCATCTCGAAGGTGCACGGCCGCTTCGCGAAGTGGGCCGGGCACATCGAGCTCGACGAGCAGGACCTCGCGCGCTCCACCGTCGACGTGGCCATCGACACCGCGTCGATCGACACGCAGAGCGCCGACCGCGACGCGCACCTCAGGTCGGCCGACTTCCTCGACGTGGCGAAGTACCCGGAGATGACCTTCCGCTCGAAGCGGATCGAGAAGGACGGTGACGGGTACCGCGTGGTCGGCGACCTGTCGCTTCACGGCATCACGCGCGAGGTCGTGCTGCAGGCCGAGTTCGCGGGATACGGCAAGGACCCGTGGGGCAACCAGCGCGCAGGCTTCTCCGCGAAGACGTCGCTCGACCGGCGGGAGTTCGGGCTCGTGTGGAACGCGGCGCTCGAGACGGGCGGCGTGCTCGTGGGGGAGAAGGTCGAGATCGCCATCGAGCTCGAGGCCGTGAAGCAGGTCGCCGCCACGACGGTCGCGGCGTGATCGCGCTCGCGGG
>JAEWBL010000308.1 GCA_023391175.1 Pseudomonadota bacterium | reverse complement strand
TGGAGATGCTGGAGCTGGTGCGCATCCCCTCGGCCAAGCGCCGGCTGGACGCCTATCCGCACGAGATGAGCGGCGGCATGCGCCAGCGCGCGATGATCGCGCTTGCCCTCGCCTGCCGCCCCAAGATCCTGCTGGCGGATGAGCCCACCACCGCGCTCGACGCCACCGTGCAGATCCAGATCCTGCTGCTGCTGCGCGAGCTGCAGCGGGAAATGGGCATGTCGGTGATCTTCGTCACTCACGACATCGGCGTCGCCATCGAGATCTGCGACAAGGTGGCGGTGATGTATGCCGGCCAGATCGTGGAGACCGGCACGCTCGGCGAGATCGTGCGCACGCCACAGCATCCCTATCCGCGCGGTCTGCTCGCCTCCACCGTCCATGGCGCGGCGCGCGGGTCGCGGCTGGAGACAATCCCCGGCACGCCGCCCTCCCTCGACAAGGCGCCCGTCGCCTGCTCCTTTGCCCCCCGCTGTGCCTATGCCCAGCCGCGCTGCACCGCCGCGCCGCCGCCCTACGTCCATCTCGGCCCCGGTCGCGACGTGCGCTGCATTCTGGCTGAAACCCCCGTCCCGGTGAATTGATGTCCGCGCCCGCTACCAACCTCACGATCAACGCCGACCGCCTCTGGAGCACCATCATCGAGACCGCCCGCTTCGGCGGCACCGAGAAAGGCGGCGTGCGCCGCCTGACGCTGAGCGAGGAAGACCGGCAGGTGCGCGACTGGTTCCGCGCCGCCTGCGAGGCCGCCGGCTGCACCGTGAGCGTGGACGGCCTCGGCAACATGTTCGCCCTGCGGCCGGGCAAGGACATGACGAAGCCGCCGCTCGGCATCGGCTCCCACCTCGACACCCAGCCCACCGGCGGCAAGTTCGACGGCATATTGGGCGTGATGGCGGCGCTGGAGGTGGTGCGCACGCTCAACGACGCCGGCATCGAGACCGACGCACCCATCTGCGTCTGCAACTGGACCAACGAGGAAGGCTCCCGCTTCGCCCCGGCCATGATGGGCTCGGCGGGCTACGTGGCCGACCTGCCGGTCGCCGATATCCTCGCCCGGACCGATGCGGATGGGATCAGCGTCGGCGCGGCGCTGGATGCCATCGGCTATCGCGGGCTGGAGGCGGTGGGCGCGCAGAAGTTCTCGGGCTTCCTCGAACTCCACATCGAACAGGGGCCGATCCTGGAGGCGGAGGGCCTTCTCATCGGCGTGGTGGAGCACGGGCAGGGCATCATCTGGTACGACGGCCGCATCACCGGCTTCGAGAGCCACACGGGCTCCACGCCCATGCACCTGAGGAAGGATGCGCTCGCCGCCTTGTCCGAGATCGTGCTCGCCATCGAAAGCCTCGCCAAGGCGCACGGGCCGAATGCGGTGGGCAGTGTCGGCGAGGCCGTGATCGCGCGGCCCTCGCGCAATGTGATCCCCGGCGAGATCGCCTTTTCAGGCGAGTTCCGCACGCCCGACGCCGCCATCCTCGACGCCCTCGACAAGGGACTTCAGGCGCAGGTGAAGGAGATCGCCGCGCGGCGGAAGGTGAACGTCCGCCTCGACACCATCTGGCGCAAGGAACCCACCCATTTTGATCCGGCCATGACCGGCGCCATCGCCGCCGCCGCCGACCGGCTCGGCCTGCCGCACCGGCCCATCGTCTCCGGCGCGGGGCATGACAGCTTCCACCTCGCCACCGTGGTGCCCACGGCCATGATCTTCGTGCCCTGCAAGGACGGCGTGAGCCACAACGAGCTGGAATCCGCCAAGCCGGAAGAGTGCGCCGCCGGGGCCAACGTGCTGCTGCATGCGGTTCTCGCGGTGGCGGGCGGCGGCGCGTGACGCCTCTCTTTCCGCGCCCGCTGACGGCGGAGGCCTTCGCGCCCTTTGGCGAGGTGTTCGCCGTGCCGGAGACGGTGGGTGTGCGCACCTCGTTCGACACCGGTCTCGCGAACCTGCGGCCGGGTGTGCCCGCGAGCCTCTCCCTCATCCTCGCCGCACCGGTGCCTCAGCCGGTGGCGGTTAGCGTGATCGAGCGGCACGTCTTCACCTCCCAGAGCTTCGTGCCCATGGCGGCGGCCCGCTGGGTGATCGTGGTGGCACCGGGCACGGCCGAGGACGGGCCGGACCTCGCGGCGGCGGAAGCCTTCCTGCCCGCGCCGGGACAGTGCATCACGCTGGCGCCGGGCACCTGGCACGCGCCGCTGACTGTGCTCGATGCCCCGGCCCCGTTCGCGCTGCTCATGTGGCGCGACTACGGGCCGGACGACGAGGAGGTGATCGCCATGCCGCCGCTGGCGGTGGCGATCTGACCCGCTCTCACGCCGCGGCGAGCCGCGCCCGTCCCCATTTGCGCACGGCGTGCAGGCCATCGAGCACCGGCCGCTCCACCACGGCGAGGAACAGGCTGGCGAGCGCAAAGGTCGCCAGCGCCGTGAGCGCGAACAGGAGCGCGAGCCCTCCCACGCCGAGCGGCGCAAAATGCACGAAGGCCCAGGCCGCCGGCCCCACGATCAGCGGCACATGCACCAGATAGAGCGGGAAGGAGAGCGCGCCGAGATGCTGCAGCGCCGGCCGCTCGAACAGGTCGCGCAGCCAGGGCGTGGTGAGGAACGCGACGATGACGAGGAGCGCCCCCGCCTCCCGCCATCCTGCGCCGCCGAGGCGGGAGAGAACGGCATCGGCGAGGCCCGGCCCATCCGCATGGCCGGGATAGGTGGCGCCGAGCACGAGGCCGAGAAGCGCGAGCAGCGTGCCCGCCACCGGCATGGGCCGGAGCCAGCCGCGCAGCTCGAACACCAGCGCGCCACCGCAGAAGGCGGCGAGCGAAAAGTTGCCGGCGACGGCGAGGCCGAGCAGGCCCGCGACCAGCGCCGGCACGCGCGCCTGCCCACGCACAAGGGCATAGCCGCCATAGATGAGGAACGAGCCCATCAGCTCGATACGCATGGTCCACAACGGATTGTCGAAGAGGGGTTTGCCCGTCTCCACGAACACCTGAACCGCCCCCTCCCACGCCGCTTGCCACAAAGGCGGGATGGGCGGCTGGTGGGTCCAGCGGAACCAGGAACTGCCGGAGAGCGCCTGCGCCGCCTTGCCTGCCTCGGGAAAGCCGGCGATCCAGAACCAGGCGATGAGCGAACCGGCGAGCGCTGGGAGGGCGAGGCGGAAGTAGCGCAAGCCGATCAAGAGCGGCGCTTCCTTCAGCGTGCGCGGCGCCGAGGCGGCCAGCACGAAACCGCTCAAGGCGAAGAAGACGGCCACCGAGAAATGCCCGTTCCACAGCACCGCCAGCGGCGTATCCGACACCGAGAACCCCTCGCGCCCCCAGGAGCGGAAAGGGCCGGGCACGAAGGCGTAGAAGAAATGGAAGATCGCGACGGTGCAGGAGGCGAAGCCACGCAGGCCGTCGAGGCTCGTCACGCGCCCCAGCGGAGGATCGGCGTGGGGCGGATCGATGAAGTGTGTTCCGGAAACGGGCATGAGGCGGGCATCGGGGCAGCAAGCGGAAGCCGGACCGTAGCGCCGTCATGGGCGCAGGTCCATGCCAGGCCGCCGTGCGCCCGGCTCGAACCGAGCCCTATTTCCGCCGTGTGGCCCGCCCCCGCATGGGCCCTCCGGTCGAGCCGGAGGGCGACGATGGACCAAGCCGCTTGCCCGCTCAGGCCCCTGCGAACGCGTCCGACGTCAGCGCCTTGAGCGCTGCGCGATATTCCTCCCTAAGCCGCGCGCACAGCTCGGCCGCGCCGGGCAGGTCGGCGATGCCGCCCACCCCCTGCCCCGCCGACCACACGGTCTTCCACGCCTTCGCCTCGTTGGACATGTCGAGCTTGGCATGGCCCTGGAGATTGTCCGGGTCGAGCCCGGCGGCGCGGATGCTGGGCTTCATGAAGTTGGCGTTCACGCCGCTGATGGCCGGCGTGTAGAGGATGTCGGCCGCCGAGGAGGACAGGATCATGTCCTTGAATTCCTGCGGCACCATGGCCTCGCGCGTGGCGATGAAGCGCGTGCCCATGTAGGCGAGGTCCGCCCCCGCCGCGCGGGCGGCGAGGATCTGGGCGCCGGTGTTGATGGCGCCGGCCATCAGGATGGTGCCGGCGAACACTTGCCTTATCTCGGTGACGAGGGCGAAGGGACTGATCTGCCCCGCATGGCCGCCCGCGCCGGCGGACACGGCGATGATGCCATCCACGCCGGCTTCCGCTGCCTTCTCCGCATGGCGGCGGCTGATGACATCGTGGAACACGACTCCGCCATAGGAATGCACCGCCTTCACGAGGTCCGGCACCGCGCCGAGGGAGGTGATGATGAGCGGGACCTTCTCCTCGACGCAGATGGCGAGGTCCGCCTCCAGCCGCGGGTTGGACTTGTGGACGATGAGGTTGACGCCGAACGGCGCCGCATCCGGCGTCTCCGCGAGGCGCGCCTTTATCTCGCGCACCCAGTCACGGAAGCCCTCGCTGGTGCGGGCGTTCAGCGCCGGAAAGGTGCCCACCATGCCGGAGCGCGAGACCTCCACCACGAGATCCGGGCCGGAGGTGAGGAACATGGGTGCGGCGACCGCGGGGATTTTCAGGCGGCCCTCGAAGGCGGCGGGAAGCGGCATGGGGTGGTCCTTGTTCTGGTGCGGCGGGGCCGCCGTCTCGTTTGTGAATTTCGAACCGTCATGCCCCGGCTCGTCCGGGGCATCCACCGCGCCGCCCGGTCGGTGCTTCGCAATCGGGCACTCTTCTAGCGGCCAAGTGGATCCCCCGGACAAGCCGGGGGATGACAACCGCCTAAGGCGTCGCTCCGCCCCCCTTCGCGGCCTGGCGGGCGAAGAAGGCGGCGATCTTCTCCTGCGCCTGTGCGCTTTGGATGAGGCGGGCGCAATAATCGCGCTCCACCTTCAGCGCCGTGTCCATGGGCAGGCGTGCGCCCTCGAACACGCAGGAGAGGATGGCGCGCGGCGCGGGGTCTTCCCCCTTGGTGCGCGCCAGCACGCGGGCGTTCCAGAGGGCGAAAAGGTCTCCCGCGGCGGTGCTTGTAGGCGCGAGGCCGGGCAGGCGGAAGCCCTTCACATCCCATGCCGCGACGGCGCTCACCCGGCCCTCGCGCAGGGCCGCCTTCGCTGCGGGGATGAGATCGTCCGGCGCCACAATCGCATCGATCAGCCCGGCCGTCTGTGCCTCTGCGGCGCCCATGGCGCGACCCTCCAGCAGGATCGGCAAGGCGGCGGCGATGCCGAGGCGGCGCAGCACGCGCTGGGTGCCGCCCGCGCCGGGCAGGATGCCGAGCGTCACCTCCGGCAAACCGAACAGCCCCTTGGGATTGTCGGCGGCGAGGCGGTGATGGCAGGCGAGCATCAGCTCCAGCCCTGCGCCTAGCGCGGTGCCCGGCGCGGCGGCGACCACCGGCTTGCCGCACGTCTCCAGCCTGCGGAACAGCGCGCCCATGCGACCGATGCGGCGCGCCGCTTCCGGCAATGTCACGTCCGACGCCGCAAGGCCGTTCATGATCGAAAGGTCCGCCCCGGCGAGGAAGGAGGACTTTCCAGAGGTGACGATGAGGCCGGAGACGGCGCCATCCGCCGCCAGCCGTTCCACCTCGGCCTCCAGCGCATCCACCAGCCCCCAGCCGAGCGTGTTCACCGACCGGCCGGGCTGGTCGAGGATGAGAATGGTGATGCCGTCGCCGTCGATCTCGGTGCGCAGCATGGCTCAGACCCGTTCGATGATGGTGGCGACGCCCATGCCGGCGCCGATGCACAAGGTGGCGAGCGCCGTCGCCTTGCCCGTTCGCTCCAGCTCGTCCAGCACGGTGCCGAGGATCATGGCGCCGGTGGCGCCGAGCGGGTGGCCCATGGCGATGGCGCCACCATTCACGTTCACCTGCGCGGGGTCGAGGCCCAAGGCGTCGGTGAAGCGCAACGCCACGGCGGCGAAGGCCTCGTTGATCTCGAAGAGGTCGATGTCCGCCACGCTCATCCCCGCCCGCTTGAGCGCCTTCTCGGCGGCGAAGGACGGCGCGGTGAGCATGATGGTGGGCTCCGAGCCGATCTCCGCGAAGGCCCGGATGCGCGCACGAGGCGTGAGGCCCGCCGCCGCACCGGCCTCCCGCGTGCCGATGAGCACGGCGGCCGCGCCATCCACGATGCCGGAGGAATTGCCGGCGTGATGGACATGGGCGATCTCCCCGACCTCCGGATAGCGCAGGCGCGCGATGGCATCGAAGCCGGGGTCGGCGCCCATGGCGGCGAAGGCGGGCTTGAGACGGGCGAGATTCTCCACGCTGGAATTGCCCCGCACCGTCTCGTCGCGGTCCAGCATCACCTCGCCGATGTGGTCGGTGACGGGCACGATGGAGCGGGCGAAGCGGCCTTCCGCCCACGCCCGCGCGGCGCGGTGATGGCTCTCGACGGCAAAGGCATCCACGGCGGCGCGGTCATAGCCCCATTTCGTCGCGATGAGGTCGGCGCTGATGCCCTGCGGCACGAAGCGGGTGGCGAAGGCCACGTCCGGATCCTGGCTCCACGCCCCGCCGTCGGAGAGGATGGGAATGCGCGACATGCTCTCGCAGCCGCCGCCGATCACCATGTCCGCCTGCCCCGCCATCACCTTGGCGGAGGCCATGTTCACCGCCTCCAGCCCGGAACCGCAGAAGCGGTTAATCTGAACGCCCGCCACGTCCTCGTCATAGCCCGCGCGCAGGGCGGCGATGCGCGGCAGGCACTGTCCCTGCTCGCCGATGGGCATGACGACGCCCATCACGATGTCGCTCACCTGCGCCGTGTCCAGTTGGCTGCGGTCGCGCAGCGCGGACAGCACGGTGGCGGCAAGATGCACCGGTGTTGCCGCATGCAGCGCGCCATCCGGCTTGCCGCGGCCGCGCGGGGTGCGCACATGGTCGAAAATGTAGGCGTCCGGCATGGAGAATCCTTGCAGCCCCGAAGCTCAGGCGTAGAGGCCTTCGATCTCGGTGGCGTATTTCTTCTGGATGTTGGAACGGCGGATCTTCATGGTCGCCGTCACCTCGTCATCGTCGTGGTCCAGCTCCTTGGTGAGGAGGTGGAAGCGACGGATGTGGGACACCTGCGCCAATTCCCCATTGGCCTTGGCGATCTCGCCCTCGATCAGCGCGCGAACCTGCGGGTTCTCCACGAGATTGCGGAAGTTGGTGTAGGAAATCGCCTTCTCCTCCGCCCATTTGCCCACCGTCTCGAAATCGATCTGGATGAGGGCGGAGACATATTTGCGTGCCTCGCCGATGACGATGCATTCCTTGATGAAGACGCTCGATTTCGCGACGTTCTCGATCTCCGACGGGCTCAAATTCTTGCCGCCGGCGGTAATCATGATGTCCTTCAGGCGATCCACGATCTTCACCTGATCGCCCACCATCTCCACCACGTCGCCGGTGTGGAGCCAGCCGTCGCGGAGCGCCGCCGTCGTCGCCTCCTCATTGCGGTAGTAGCCGGCGAACACGAGGTCGCCCTTCACCAGAAGCTCGTTGTGCGAGCCGAGCTTCACCTCGACGCCCTCCGCCGCCGGGCCGACGCAGCCGGGGCGGAGATCAGTGAGGCGCTGGCCGGTGCACATGCCGGTGGTCTCGGTGGCGCCATAGACTTCCACAAGAGGCACACCGAGCGTGCGGAAGAAGCGCACGATATTGGGCGAGATCGGCGCGGCACCGGTCATCGCCACCTTGGCGCGCCGGAGGCCAATGAAGTTCTGCAAGGCACGGAAGAAGAGCAGGTAGGCCACCAAGAAGATCGCCCGTTCCTGCAGCGAGCGACGCGACGGATGCTTTTCGGCGAACGGCTCGCACGCCTTCACGAGGCGCTCGTACAGCGCCCGGCGCAGGCCGCCCGCCTCCATCATCTTGATGGTGATAGAGGCGGCCAGCTTCTCCCAGATGCGCGGCACGCCGAGGAACATGGAGGGGGCAACTTCCCGCAAATCTTCCTGGATGGTGCGGATGCTCTCGCCGAAATTCACCTGCGAGCCCAGATAGATGGGCGCCATGGTGGTGAGCATCTGCTCGGCCACGTGGCAAAGCGGCAGATAGGAAACGTGGGTGGTGGTCTCGTCGAGCCGAAGGCGCTCCGTGAGCGCGATCGCCTCGGCGCGCAGGTTGCGATAGGTGAGCATCGCCCCCTTGGGCTTTCCGGTGGAGCCGGAGGTGTAGATCATCAGCGCCACGTCGGCGAGCGACTGGCGCGCCAGCGCGGCGTCGATCAGGCCGGGGTGCGCGGCGCGGTGGGCGGCGCCCATCTCGATCATCGTGTCGAAGGCGATCACCTCGCCGCCCGCATAGGTCCGCAGGCCTTTCTTCTCCACCACCACGATGCGCCGGAGCTTCGGCAGTTCGGCCCGCCGCTCCAGCACCTTGTCCACCTGCTCCTGGTCCTCGCAGACGACAATCTCCGCCTCCGCGTGGCCCAGCACATAGG
>JAEWBL010000287.1 GCA_023391175.1 Pseudomonadota bacterium | reverse complement strand
ATCGTAGACCAGACGGTCGCCCGCGCCCTCGACCTGTTCGGCCTCGACCTGCCGACGACGAAGCGCTGGAACGGGAAGGGCGTGGATTGAGGGAGGGGGGAGCCTGCCGATGGCTTAACCGAGGGCCGCCACCGCCTCCACATTCCTATGGTGCACGGCCTCATAGGGTTCGCCGTACGAAATCGCCCCGGTCGCGAAGGCTTCTGCCGCGAACGTCCGCAGATCGAGCCCAGCCAGCGCCGGCTCGGCCTTCAGGCGCAGCGACTTCTCCACATGGAGCCGCGTCGCGTCGATGAGCGCCGGGACAGACGGGCATCGACGGCCCTCTACGCTTAGAGCGGGCCTCTGATTGATTTTCTTTGATTTTTCGACGCCAATCGACGTGGGTCGACCGGGAAATGGTGCCGGGTGAGGGGATCGAACCCCCGACCTTCGGTTTACAAAACCGCTGCACTACCGCTGTGCTAACCCGGCTCCGGCCCATGATCTACCAGCGCCTCGATGGCTGAACAAGCCGGAGGCCGGGGGAAATGAAAACGGCCCCGCCTGGGGGCGGAGCCGTTCGATCGGTGAGTGACGCGCGGCGGGCCGCGCGTGTCGTCAGTGCCAGTGATCGATATTGCGATCCTTGGTCTCGGGAACGAACAGAAGGCCGAGGACGAAGGTCATCAGCGCGATCACGATCGGGTACCAGAGGCCATAGTAGATGTCGCCGGTGGCGGCCACCATGGCGAAGGCGGTGGCCGGCAGCAGGCCGCCGAACCAGCCGTTGCCGATATGGTAGGGCAGCGACATGGAGGTGTAGCGGATACGGGCCGGGAACAGCTCCACCAGAGCTGCCGCGATCGGGCCGTACACCATGGTCACGAAAAGCACGAGGATGAACAGCAGCCCGATCACCGCCGCCACCTGCGGGCGGAAGATGTCGAACGGATGCGCCATCTTCACCACGTCCTTGTTGGTCGCCGCCGACGGGTAGCCCGCCGTCTGGAGCGCCGCGAGGGCCGTCTTGTTGAAGTCCGGCGAGTAGGGCACGACCGTATCGTTGATCTTCAGCTGAACCGGGGACCCGGCGGGGCCGGCCTCGGTCGAGTACTTCACCGAGGACTTCGCGAGGAAGTCGCGGGCAAGGTCGCACGGCTGGGTGTAGATGCGGGTGCCCACCGGGTTGAACAGGCTGCCGCAGTTCGCCGGATCGGACACCACCGTGACCCGGATGTTTTGGATCGCCTTTTCCAGCGCCGGGTTGGCGTAGGTGGTGATCATGTTGAACAGCGGGAAATAGCTCGCCGCGGCGATGAGGCAGCCGGCGAGGATGATCGGCTTGCGGCCGATCTTGTCGGACAGCCAGCCAAAGAACACGAAGAAGCCGGTGCCGAACACCAGCGACCAGGCGATCAGCAGGTTCGAGGTGTAGCCGTCGACCTTGAGGATCGATTGCAGGAAGAACAGGGCATAGAACTGGCCCGTGTACCAGACCACGCCCTGGCCGGCGACGAGGCCGAACAGCGCGATCAGCACGACCTTGAGGTTGCTCCACTGGCCGAAGGCCTCCGAGAGCGGCGCCTTCGAGGTGGTGCCCTCCTCCTTCATCTTCTGGAAGGTCGGCGATTCGGAGAGCTGGAGACGAATCCAGACCGAGATGCCGAGCAGCGCGATGGAGACCAGGAACGGCACGCGCCAGCCCCAGGCCGCGAAATTCTGCTCGCCCACGATGGTGCGGGTGAACAGGATCACGATCAGCGACAGGAACAGGCCGAGGGTCGCCGTGGTCTGGATCCACGAGGTGTAGAAGCCGCGGCGGCCATGCGGAGCGTGCTCCGCCACGTAGGTCGCGGCGCCGCCATACTCACCGCCGAGCGCAAGGCCCTGCAGCAGGCGCAGGCCGATCAGGATGATCGGAGCGGCGATGCCGATGGACGCCGCGTTGGGCAGGATGCCGACGATGAAGGTCGACAGGCCCATGATGAGGATGGTGACGAGGAAGGTGTACTTGCGCCCGACGAGATCGCCGATGCGGCCGAACACGATGGCGCCGAAGGGGCGCACCAGGAAGCCGGCGGCGAAGGCCAGCAGGGCGAAGATGTCTCGGGTGGCCGGCGGATAGGCCGAGAAGAACTGCGCGCCGATGATCGCGGCCAGCGAGCCGTACAGATAGAAGTCGTACCACTCGAATACGGTGCCGAGGGACGAGGCGAAGATAACCTTCTTCTCCTCCCGGCTCATGGGACGAGGCTTTGCTGCCGCCCCCGCTGTTGTCACGCTCATGGAACCACTCCCTCCCATCGCTTCGGGGCTCCGCCGCCGGCGGATGTCGGACCCAACAGGTCCTGCGAGAGAGGGTCTTTTCGGCGCAAGCCCACAGCGCCGTGCGCACGCGGGTGTGCGACGGTTCTCAGGGCGTTCCTCCGGTAGACCCTCTGGGTTCCGCGTCATTGTTGGCGCGCGGATATCCCGCAGGGCTGGGCGCGCACGGCGCGCCGAGCGGTATCATGGCGAAGGTGTGGCCACCTTACGATTGGTCATTGGTCTTAGGTGCAAGGCGAAAAATGCGTGCGCCGCAGCATCGCAGCACCGCCGGCGGTCCGCCCCGCTTCAGCTTCTCTTCATCGCGCGTCGGGCGATGCCCAGCGCCAGGGCGGCCGCGTTCGATACGTTGAGGCTCTTGATCGCGCCGGGCAGGTCGATGCGGGCGAGCACGTCGCACGTCTCGCGGGTGAGCTGGCGCAGGCCCTTGCCCTCGGCACCCAGAACCAGGGCGAGGGGCGCCCGCAACCGCGTATCCTCGATGTCCGCCGGCCCCTCGCTGTCGAGGCCGACCACCAACATGCCGTTGTCCTTCAGCTCGGTGAGGGCCCGGGAGAGATTCTGCACGAGGCAGAACGGCACATGCTCCAGCCCGCCCGAGGCGCTCTTCGCCAGCACGCCGGTGGCGGCCGGGCTGTGGCGGGCTGTGGTGACGATGGCGCTGACACCGAAGGCCGCCGCCGAGCGCACGATGGCGCCGACATTGTGGGGGTCGGTGATCTGGTCGAGCACGAGGAGCAGTTCGCTCTGCGCGAGGTCCTTCAGGGGCGGAGAGCGCAGGTGATCGACCTCCGCGAGGAGGCCCTGATGCACGGCATCCGGCCCCAGCAGCTTGTCGATGTCGCCGGGGCGCACCACCTCGGGCGTGACCGGAGGCACGAGACCCTCCTCGGCCAGGCGGTTGATCGCGTTTTCCGTCGCCATCAGCTTGCGGAAACGCCGCTTGGGATTGCCGATGGCCTCGGCGACCGTGTGCCAGCCATAGAGCAGGGCGACGTCGTCCGCGCCGGCCCACGGGGGCGGCTTGCCGCCGCCCTTGCCCTTGCGCGGGGGAAAGGGCACGCCGGAGGGGCGCGGGCCGCCGCGGCCGGCGAAGGGCGGGCGGGCGCCGGGGCGGCGCGGTTCGCGGGGCGGACGATCAGACATGCCGTGGCTTTGTCAGACCCCGCAGCCGCGCGCAAGGGGCGACGGGGTTCGCAGAGGCGTTTCGGTGCGCCATGTTGCGGCATGCCCGGCCAAGCCGTCCACAGGTGCGCGGATTGCAGCGCATGGTGGGGCGATTTCCGGTTGACTTCGGCACGGCGTTTTCACATAAACCCGGCCTCGGATGGCGATTTGAGCTTGCGCTCTGCGTCACCTTGGGCCGCTGGGGCTTTCCTGCATCACCAGTCCGGCTCGAAGCCTTCCTGCTCCGGCATGAAGGTCCGCGATGACGGGCGTCGTCATGGAGGGGTGCCCGAGTGGTTAAAGGGGACGGACTGTAAATCCGTTGGCTCTGCCTACGTTGGTTCAAATCCAACCCCCTCCACCACCCGTCGTCGCATTGCGCTCGAAAGGGCGCGGGGCCGGTGTCAGCCGGTCCGCGGAAGCAGGACGGGGCCGGCCGTGCCGGCCACCCGCCACCTCTTCCGCCCTACGGACCGGCATGGTAAGCCAGCCGGAATGCGGGTGTAGCTCAATGGTAGAGCAGCAGCCTTCCAAGCTGAATACGAGGGTTCGATTCCCTTCACCCGCTCCAGCCTTCTTTCAGAATGCTCTTCCCGAGTTCCGGTTCGCACCACTGCGGCCGCGGCCTTCCCATTGCCGGGGCTGTGACCGACGGATGCGTGATTCGCCTGGCGAGCGCAGTTCGCCCGCGAGGACCGCGCCGTGCGCCAGCTCCAAAACGAAAGCGGCCGTCAGGGGCGTTCGGAGCCCCTGACGGCCTGAGACCTCGCCTCGCTGCGCTCCGGCCCGGGGCCGTCATCGCACACCCCACCGAGGTCGAGGTCTCAATCCTTCACACGGTCGCGCGTCAGATCACTGCAGAGCGTTGATGGCGAGGCCTTCCACGAAGGTGAACTTCGCATTGGTGCCCTGCTGCAGCGTCTGGAGGTCGCTGAGGACCTTGCCGTTGGCGGCCTTCAGGGTGCGCAGGTAGCCGTCGGGGCCCGGGAAGCTCACGGTGCCGGCGGCCGGATCGGTGGCGACGACGGGGGCGACGATGGTCACCTCGCGCAGGCCGAAGCCCTCGGGCAGGCCCGGCAGGCCGTCATTGACCACGACTTCGTTGATCACCGCGGGTTGCTCCTTGCCGGCCTTGGCGATGGCGGTAACCACGCCGGGCAGCTTGCGGATCAGCAGGCTCTGGCCATTGCGGAAGGCGCGCAGGTCGCCGACCAGCGGGGGGGCGACGACGGCCCAGCGCTTGCCGGCCGGGGTCTCGAGCACGACATTGCGGGTCGCGGGGTCGGCGGAGACGAAGCGGACCTTGTAGGAGAGGATGGTGGCGCTGCCGAGGCCCGGCAAGGTCACGACGTCAATCGCCTCGGGCTTCGGCCCGTCGGGCGTCTGGGCGGCCGCCGGCAGGGCGGCGG
>JAEWBL010000157.1 GCA_023391175.1 Pseudomonadota bacterium | reverse complement strand
CCAGTAGACTTCCTTCACCGAGGGCACCGCCGGCGTGCCGTGGACCACGCTTTCAGTGAGCGTGAACACAGCCGGAACGCCGTTGACGCCCGCCCCGGTCGGGAGCGTGGCGTTGTCGGTCACCGTGTTGGCCGACCCAACGATCTGCGCCGCGGTGGCGGTGTTCGAGAAGGCGTAGGCCTGAGCGGTGGACGGCTCAGAGATCCCCTGCGCGCGCAGCGCGGCATACCCGACGACGAACCCGGCCGTGGCGGCCTTGTTCTCCGCAGACTCAGTGATCTGGAGCGCGATCTCGGAGCGCGTGCAGGTCCCCTTGTCAAGCGCTTGAACCCAGAAAGCAAAGCCATCCGGATCAGAGGCAATCTGCGCGTCGGTGCGGCCCATCAGGCGATACATCGCCGTGACGTAAGCCTCGTTGCTGACGTCTGAACCGAGGCCGTACCCGACGGCTTCGGTGCTGTTCAGAAAAGCCTTCGCCACATCGTCCAGCGTCGCCGCGCCGCTCTGCAGAGCCTTCACCCAATGCAGAAGCCCGTCGGCTTCCGGGGTGCGACCCAGCAGGTTCTCGTACAGGCGAATGATCGGGTAGACGCACGCAGCCGCTTCATCGGTATTGAGGAACGCAACCACCACGTCTTCGCGGCTAATGCCACCGAGGGCAAGCTGCTTCACCCAGTACTGGACATCGCTGGCGTCTGGCTCGCGCAGGAGAACGTTCTGGTAAAGACTTTTTACAAAACCAAGATCACCGGTCATGCTCTTCTCCGAACCTGGCCGGGCGAAATGTCTCGCCCAGGTTGTTGTAATTTTGCCTTCCGCTTCCTTGGGTCGGATCGCCGCCTTCAAACGCCAACATCGACGGCGATAGCGGACCGACTAACCCTATCGGTAGGGTGTACAGCAAAATTACAATAGGGTGTACGGAGATGATCGAGCGCTGTCAATTGTAAAACGTTGAGTTGGCATCAGACAGCTTGATGCTCTAAATAGAGGGTATTTTTCTTTTGATGAATCCTTATAGAACGCAAAAACGACGCCAACCGCACTATGGCGAGACGTTCTTAATAATAATTCTACCTTAAATACTATCTGCGCTGCTTCAGACTCATTAAGTTGTTGTATTAGCGCTTTTATCCCCTATCTTCATGCATCGCCGTTACGACCGCCGTACCGGCTGGCCTACCTCATAGCGGCATCCTCATTTCCCGGGGTGCGGTTGTCCCCGTTCGTTACCGGAATAGGTAATCAGGACGAGCCGCCTGACCTAGCGGCCCGGTGTACAGCAAAACACTAACGGTGTACAGCAAAATTACATACCTGCCTGCTCGAGTGGCCGGCATGGCGGAGTCACGCCCGTGTGACACGTCGCCGCGCGGTGTCGGCCGGGGGGCCTTAGGGTCCTTAGAGTCCGTCCTGAAAGATTATGTCCTGGCGAGACGGCGGAGCATCAGGCGAATCATAGCGAGGCGGATGAAGGCGACGGAGGTGCGGAGGTACTGTTCGTAGTGGCGCACGAGCCGACGGCAGCGGGTGAGCCAGGACAGCGTTCGTTCGACCCGCCACCGCTTGGGAAGCACGACGAAGCCCTTGGCCTGATCGGAGCGCTTGACGATCTCCAGGCGCCAGCTTCCGGCTTCCCCGATCTTGGCGGCGGCCGCCTCGCCTTGGTAGCCGCCGTCGGCGAAGATCACCTGAAGGAAGGGAAAGAGCGCTCGTGTTTTCCGATCCAAGACCAGAGCGGCGCCGTCGCGATCCTGGATGTTGGCGGGGTGGACCACCACGTTCAGCAGCAATCCGAGTGTATCGACCAGGATGTGATACTTCACTCCCTTGATCTTCTTGCCCGCATCAAAGCCGACCGCGTCGAACGATGCCCCCCTTTTTCGGCGGAGCGGACACTTTGACTGTCCACAACCGCCGCCGTCGGACTGGCCTCCCGGCCCTCCTGTGCGCGCACCCGGACGTAGAGTTCGTGGTGGATGCGCTCCAGCGTGCCCTCCCAGGCCCACAGCTGCAGGTAACTGTGGCAGGTGCTGCGCGGCGGGAAATCGGTCGGCAGGTGACGCCACTGGCAGCCGGTTTCCAGGACGTAGAGCACGCCGTTCAGGACCGCCCGCACGTCGACGCTGCGCCGCCGGCCACCGCGACGGCCCGGCGGGATGAGCGGCGCGATCACCGCCCATTCCTCATCGCTCAGATCGCTCGGGTAGCGCAGCCCAGCGCGACTATGGCGAGTGCGAGTCTCTGGCTTCCACATCCTCGGTCTCCTTGGCGGAGACCTCTTGAATCACAACCGATTCATCCGATTCAACAAGTTCGTGGACGGGCTCTTAGGGTCTTAGAGCGGAATGACGTGGCGGCGCAGCCTGATTGGCACGGCCGGCACGCCCGCGAGTCCCTTGCGTCCCTAGACGCCACCCCTTATCACTGGGCTCGTCGTGATTTGGGAAGCGGGCGGATGCCGTTGCCGGAAACAGGGGTGTTGGAGACGACGGAGTTCGCCAGGGTGACTATGGCCGGCCTCGCGCGCCAAACCAAAGCGGCCCTCTGCCTCGTTACCC
>JAEWBL010000138.1 GCA_023391175.1 Pseudomonadota bacterium | reverse complement strand
CCATGGGTCCTCCGGTCGAGCCGGAGGACGACGGCGCAGGGGACAGCAGCGCTCACCGCCCAAGCGCCCCTCTTTACGCCCCATCTCCACCCCGCCTTTCCCGCGAGCGCGCTTGCGGGTAGTTTGGCTTGAGGCCCGCTTTGGGCCTCTCAAGACGTGTCGAGGGCCCGTGCGTTACGTTTCCACCCGGGGCGAAGCTCCTGTCCTGTCGTTTTCCGATGCGCTGCTGGCTGGTCTGGCGCGCGACGGCGGCCTCTATGTGCCGGAGGCGTTCCCCACTTTGAGCGCGGACCAGATCGCCGCGCTGGCGGGAAAACCCTATCCGGCGGTGGCCAAGGCGGTGATTTCCCCCTTCGTCGGCGATGCGCTGCCCGAGCGCGTGCTCGACCTGATGATCGCCGACGCCTACGCCTCCTTCCGCCATCCGGCGGTGACGCCGCTGACGCAGCTCGGCCCCAACCGCTTCCTGCTGGAGCTGTTCCACGGCCCGACCCTGGCCTTCAAGGACGTGGCGATGCAGTTGCTCGCCCGCATGATGGACCATGTGCTCGCCGCCCGCGGCGCCCGTGCCACCATCGTCGGCGCGACCTCCGGTGACACCGGCAACGCGGCCATCGAGGCGTTCCGCCATTCGGATGCGGTGGACGTGTTCATCCTCTACCCGCACAAGCGCGTGTCCGAGGTGCAGCGCCGGCAGATGACCACGGTGAACGCGCACAACGTCCACGCCATCGCCGTGGAGGGCACGTTCGACGATTGCCAGGCGCATGTGAAGGCCATGTTCAACCACCACGCCTTCCGCGATTCCCTCGCGCTGGCGGGCGTGAACTCCATCAACTGGGCGCGCATCGTCGCGCAGGTGGTCTATTATTTCTATGCCGCCACCGCGCTCGGCGCGCCGCACCGGGAAGTCTCCTTCGTGGTGCCCACCGGCAATTTCGGCGACATCTTCGCGGGCTACGTGGCCAAGCGCATGGGCCTGCCCATCCGCGACCTCTCCATCGCCACCAACGTCAACGACATCCTCGCCCGCACGCTGGAGACGGGACGCTACGAGGTGAAGGGCGTGCATCCCTCCTCCTCGCCCTCCATGGACATCCAGGTGTCGTCCAACTTCGAGCGCCTCTTGTTCGAGGCGCTGGACCGCGACAGCGCGGCCGTGCGCCAGCTGATGGCCTCGCTCGGCCAGTCCGGCGCCTTCACCGTGCCGCGCGAGGCGCTCGCCGCCATCTGCGGCGACTTCTCCGCCGGCCGTGCCGACGAGCCGGAGACGGCGAAGACCATCGCCAAGCTCTACCAGTCCGCCGGCTATCTGGCCGACCCTCACACCGCGGTGGCGCTGGCGGTGGCGGACAAGGTGGAGCATGCGGCGAAGGTGCCGCAGGTGGTGCTCTCCACCGCCCATCCCGCCAAGTTCCCCGATGCGGTGGAAGCCGCCACCGGCATCCGCCCCGGCCTGCCGCCCCACATGGCGGACCTTCTGACCCGCAAGGAAAGCGTGAGCGTGCTGCCCAACGACCTCGTGGCCATCGAGACCTTCATCCGCACCCATGCCCGCGTCGGCCGGGGCGCCGCGGCATGAGCGTGAAGATCTCGACCCTCGACAACGGCATCACCGTCATCACCGACGAGATGAGCCACCTCGGCACCGCCTCGCTGGGCATCTGGGTGGGCGCCGGCGCGCGGCACGAGATGGGCGACGAGCACGGCATCTCGCACCTCCTCGAGCACATGGCGTTCAAGGGCACCCGCCGCCGCTCCGCCCGGCGCATCGCCGAGGAGATCGAGCAGGTGGGCGGCGACATCAATGCCGCCACCTCGGTGGAGCAGACCACCTACAACGTCCGCGTGCTGGGCGAGGACGTGGGCCTCGGCATCGACATCCTCGCCGACATCCTCACCGAGCCGGCCTTCGCCCCCGACGAGCTGGAGCGGGAGAAGAACGTGATCGTGCAGGAGATCGGCGCGGTCATGGATACTCCCGACGACCTGGTGTTCGACCTGTTCCAGGAGCAGGCCTTTCCCGGCCAGAGCGTCGGCCGCTCCATCCTCGGCACGCCGGAGACGGTGCGTGGCTTCAACCGCGACCAGCTCGGCGCCTATCTCGGGCGCACCTATCGCGGCCCGCGCATGGTGGTCTCCGCCGCCGGCGCGGTGGAGCATGACCGCCTCGTGGACGAGGCCGCCGCACGCCTCTCCGGCGTCGGCAACGGCGTCGCACCCGAGCTGTCGCCCGCCACCTACGCCGGCGGTACGCGGCTGACGGCGCGCGATCTGGAGCAGGTTCACGTGCTGATGGGGCTGGAGGGCTGCTCCTACAAGGATGCGGACTACCACGCCCTGCAGGTGCTCTCGAACGTGCTGGGCGGCGGCATGTCCTCCCGCCTGTTCCAGGATGTGCGGGAGGAGCGTGGGCTCTGCTACTCCATCTACGCCTTCCACTGGAGCTATCAGGACACCGGCCTGTTCGGCATCTATGCCGGCACCGACACTGGCGACGTGGAGGAGCTCTCCAACGCGGTGGTGGACCAGATCTTCGACACGGCGGAGACGGTGACCGAGCTGGAGGTGGCCCGGGCCAAGGCGCAGATGAAGGTGGGGCTGCTCGCCGCGCTGGAAAGCTCCGGCGCCCGCGCCGACCAGCTCGCCCGTCAGATCCTCGGCTTCGGCCGGGTGATCCCGGTGGAAGAGATCGTCGCCAAGGTGGAGGCGGTGGATGTGGCGGCCGTGCGCGCCGCGGCGACGCGTCTCATCGGCCGCGGCCGGCCGACGCTCAGCGTCATCGGGCCGAAGGGCGGGCTTGAACCGGCTGCGCGGGTGGTGCAGCGTTTGTCGGGGCATTAGCCGGAGCGTCGGCGGCGCCTTGCCGTCCGCCCCGTAACGGAGACTGGCTCGGGCGCAACCTGATGTGGCTGTCGGCACTCTTTCCCTTCCCGGCCGAGCCCCTTCCCACCATCGAGGGGAAGGGCGTGTATCTGCGCGTGCCGCAGATGCGGGATTTCGTGGCGTGGCGAACCCTGCGCGACATCAGCCGCGGCTTCCTCACGCCGTGGGAACCCCTGTGGCCCGCCGATGACCTCACCCGCGGCGCCTTCCGCCGGCGCCTGCGCCGCTACGCCCGCGACATGGTGACGGACGAGGCCTATCCGCTCTTCATCTTCCGCCGCGCGGACGACGAGCTTGTTGGTGGCCTCACCCTCTCCAATGTGCGGCGCGGGGTGTGCC
>JAEWBL010000047.1 GCA_023391175.1 Pseudomonadota bacterium | reverse complement strand
GAGGTTCCCAGGTCCGCAGGAGCCGGCGCAGACCGCGAGCTGGCCGGTGACCTGCGATGCCCCCGCCGCCGCGAAGGCCGCCGCCTCTTCATGGCGGACATGGAACCAATCGATGCCGCCATGGCGCCTCAGGGCGTCGGTGATGCCGTTGAGGCTGTCGCCGACCACGCCGTAGATTCGCTCCACGCCGGCCTCGGCGAGGATGTCGACGATCAGATCCGCTACCTTTCGTGCCATCGGCAAACTCCCTGAGGTCTTGTGACAGATTGCCGGCGGGAAGGCGGCGTAGGGGCTTGGCCGCTCGCGCCGGCGTCGGCTTTCGGTCCCGCGCCGCGCCCCTGATCCCTGCCCCGAAGGCATAGAACAGAAGCCCGGGAGGCGCCATCGCCCGTCCATGACGAAATCATCCAAAGCCGCAGGCATAATCGACAAGAGAGCGACCCGGACCATTGGCAATATGGCGACGGTTGACGCTGGGCGTGGAATGCAGGCAGCTTGACTCCACCGGCCACCACGGCCATTTTGATCGAACGATAAATAACACGTTCTGCGGGACTGTCCAGCCGGTTGACCGGCAGCGGCGGAAAGCAGACCGAGGGCTGGATACTGCTGCAGGACCGCATCAATTTAGGCCCTTCATGTTTCTTGCGCTGATATTTGCAAGAACGAGGTGAAAGACTGCAAAGTGGACAGCGCGCGAGACTTCGACGGCTACAGACCCATGCCCCGCAATGGGATAGACGCTGCATCCTTCGACCGCCTCGTCCTGACGCCCGAGGGCGTCCGCGACGGATTCGAATCCTTCCTCGCCCGGGACGACCTGACGGGCGAACGCTGGCAGGTGAAGTCCGCGCTTCGTGGCAGCCCGGCGGCGGGCCTTCTCGATCGTGAGGCGGCCCTCGCGGACGGCCTGCCCGCCGACATCGCTGACCCGCCCCAGCGCCTGGAGTATCGCAACCGCGTGATCCTCCTCTACCCGGATCGCCCGGCGTCGACCCTCGGCGACCTGGCCCCGGGCACACTCGCCCTTGATGCCTTCCTCGATCTCGGCATGTCCGTCGCCGGCGCGCTCGCGCGCCTGCACGCGCTCGGGGCCGTCCAAGGCGGCCTCAGGCCGCCCTGCGTGCTGCTGGAGGAGAACGGCCGGGTCAGGTTCCGGCATCTCGTCGGCCCCCGCTCGGCCGCGTCCATCGCCACCCAGGCGCCGGGCGCGACGCAGCTCGCGGCGGCCGACGCCATCGCCTACGCCGCGCCGGAGCAGGCGCGGATCCACCTGCCGACATGCGACGCGCGCAGCGATCTCTATGCGCTGGGCGTCCTGCTCTACCGTTTGCTGGTTGGCCGCCTGCCGCTCCAGGCCACCAGCATGGCGGAGTGGCTGCACGCCCATGTGGCGGTCGCGCCCGCGCGGCCGGGAGCCGCGCGCGATGACGTTCCGCCCATGGTCGACGCCATCCTGATGAAGCTCATCGACAAGGATCCGGAGCAGCGCTACCAGAGCGCGGACGCGCTCCAGATCGACCTGCGCCTCGCACGCGCCGCGCTGGCGGCCGGCGACGGCGCAGAGACCTTCGCCCTGGGCCGGGGCGAGCTTGCGCGCATGGGGATCGAGGCGCGCGGACTGTTCGGCCGGGCCACCGAACTTGCCGACCTCGTGGCGGCCTTGGGGCGCGTGTCCGCCACCGGCCGGAGCGAGCTGATCTTCCTCCGCGGCGAGGCGGGGGCCGGCAAATCCGCTCTGGTCGAGCAATGGTCGAAGGCCTGGCTGCCGGCGGGCGCCCAGTTCGCGGCAGGCAAGAGCGAGCTGCTGCAGGAGCGCATGCCCTACGCCCCGTTTGCCCAGGCGCTGCGCACCCTGGTCATGCGGGCGCTGGGCGAGAGCGCGGAGGAGCTGGACGGCATCAGGGCGCGCCTCGCGACCCATCTGGCGGGCTACAGCCGCCTGTTGATCGATCTCGTCCCCGAGGCCGAATTCATTCTCTCCGACGGCGGCGCGCTGCCGGACGTCGCCGCAAGCCTCGCGCAGGCCCGCGTGGTGCGGGTCGTGCTCCAGTCCTTGAAGGCCTTCGCGACGCCCTCCCGGCCGCTCGTCCTGTTCCTCGACGACCTGCAATGGATGGATGCGGCGAGCCTCGGCGCGCTTCAGGCCCTCTCGCGCGAAATGCCGCCACACCTGCTGGTGATCGCCAGCTATCGCGAGGAGGAGATCGCGCGGCATCCGGAACTGGCCAGCCTGGTGGAGGACGCGCGCACCGGCCCGCTGCCGACGACCGAGATCCGCGTCGGCCCGCTCACCGACGCCCAGACCCTGGAATTCGTTGCCAGCGCGCTGAACGGCGCGCCGGGCGAACTCGACGAACTCGCACGCAGCATTCACCGCAAGACGGGAGGCAACGCCTTCTACGTCCGGCAGCTCCTGCAGAAGCTCTTCGATGACAAGGTGATCGCGTTCGATCCGGAGGCGCAGCGCTGGCGTTGGGACCCGTTGCGCTTCGGCGCCTACAGCTCGGTGTCCGACTTCATGCTTCAGCGGCTCGACGCCTTGCCCCCGAGCCAGCGCGGCTTCCTGCAGCGGCTGGCGAGCGTGGGCGGGCGCCTTTCAGGGGAGAACCTCGCGCCCCTCGTCGGCCAGTCGGAGGCCGAAGTGGAGCGTCTGGCGGCCGGACTTGCGGAAGCCGGCCTGCTCCTGCGGCGGGACGCCGAATACCTCATCGCCCATGATCGCGTTCTCGAAGCCGCCTACGCCTCGATTCCGGAGCAGGACCGCCCGGCCGAGCATCTCGCCATCGCCCGCCGCCTGATGGCCATCGGGCGCGATGGCGATGCGGACTGGGCCTTCGCCATGGCCGCGCAGATCGAGCGCGCGGATAGAACCGCTCTCGACGAGGCGGAGCGACTGGCCTTCGTGAAGGCCTTGAGGACCGCCGCCCGCCGCGCCCGCAATGCCGGCGCCGTCCAACAGGCGGCAGGCCACATCGAGACCGCCCGCAGCCTGATGCCCGCCGATTGGCAGGTGAGCCACCACGCGCTGTTCGTCGAGGTGAAATGGCTTCATTGCGACAGTCTTCTCACCCAGGGGCGGACGGATGAAGCCCTGCCGGCCATCGACAGGCTGCTCGCCATCGCCGTCAATCGGGTCGACCAGGCTGATCTCTACCGCCTGAAGGCCATCGCGCGGACCCTCCGGTCGGACTACGAGGGGGCCATCGACGAGGCCTTGGCGGGGCTCGCCCTCCTCGGTGTCGAGCTTGAGCGCTTCGTCACGGACGAACAGCTCGAGCAGGCCTATCAGGCGTGCAGCGCCCGCCTCAACGCCCTCGACGTATCCCACCTGCGCGACCTGCCGGAGATCACCGATCCCGCGCTGCGGTCCGCGCTCGCCCTGCTCACCGCCTTGAGCGCGGCGTTCTTCGTGCGCGGCGGCCTGCGTGTGCT
>JAEWBL010000042.1 GCA_023391175.1 Pseudomonadota bacterium | reverse complement strand
CAGACATCGAGCCGACCCGGCTCCTGCGCTGGCGCGAGCGGCGGAAGGGCGGGCGCCGGCGCATGGCCGCAGCCCAGCGGCAGGGTGCCCGCCGCGACGTAGGCCCGGCCCAGCGCCGCCATTTCTCCATCCTTCCCGGCGGGGGCGAGGAGGGTGATGCCATAGGGCACGCCGGCCGCCGTGATCTTGGTCGGCACGGCGATGCCGCACAGGTCCATCAGGTTGACGAAATTGGTGTAGGTGCCATTGCGCGAATTGAGGCGGATGGGGTCCGCCAGCACTTCCTCCACCGTGTAGGCGGAGGGCGCGGTGGGCAGCAGCAGAGCGTCGATGCCGGCGAGGATGGGGGCGACGCGGGCGCGCAGCTCCTTGAGCTTGTACATGGCGCGGAAGGCATCTGCCGCGCTCGCCTTGCCCCCCGGCTCGGTGATGGCGCGCGTGACCGGATGCACCGCCTCGGGGTCGGTGGTGAGCAGCGGCTCGGCGACGATCCAGCGCTCGGCCACCCATGGCCCTTCGTAGAGCAGGCGCGCGGTCTCGGCGAAGGCGGAGAAATCGATCTCCTGCAGCACCGCGCCCAGCGACGCGAAGCGGGCCAGCGCCTCCTCATAGGCGGCGGCGGATTCGGCATCGCCGAAGAACTCCCGCTGCGCAGGCGGCAGGATGCCGAGCACGGGCGCAGGAGGCGCGGCCGCGAGCGGGGCGACGGGCAGGTCGCGGGAATAGGCGTCCTCCGCGTCGAAACCGGCGATGACGTTCAGCACCGCCATGGCGTCATCGACCGTGAGGGCGAAGATGGAGATGCAGTCCAGCGTCTTGCAGGCGGGCACGAGGCCGGTGTTCGGCACGAGGCCGAGGGAGGGCTTGAGGCCCACGATGTTGTTCAGCATGGCCGGCACGCGGCCGGAGCCGGCGGTGTCGGTGCCCAGCGACACCGGCACGATGCCCGCGCCCACCGCCACCGCGGAGCCGGAGGAGGAGCCGCCCGGCACCAGTTCCGGGTTCACCGAATTGCGCGGGATGCCATAGGGCGAGCGCACGCCCACAAGGCCGGTGGCGAACTGGTCGAGGTTGGTCTTGCCGATGATGAGCGCGCCCGCCGCCTTGAGCCGCGCCACGGCGGTGGCGTCGCGCTCCGGCACATAGGCGAAGGCCGGGCAGGCGGCGGTGGTGGGCAGACCGGCGACGTCGATGTTGTCCTTCACCGCCACCGGGATGCCGTAGAGCGGCAGCGCCGTGTTGCCGGCCGCCTCCAGCGAGGCGGCCTCGGCCAGCACATCGGCTTCCTCGCGCAGGGTGATGAACATGGCCGGGTCGTCATGCACCGCAAGCCGGGCATAGACGCCGCGCACCGTTTCCGAGACGGAGCGGAGGCCGGACCTGTGGGCTTCGAGGAGGCTGGCGACGGTCTGCATGGTCTACCCTGATGGACGGCGCTCCACGCGCCTGATGGCAGGGGTCTAGCAGGAAGCGCGCCACTTGTATGCAATTTCTGATATTTTCAATTTTATCAGATATTTGCAGTCAACGAGCTGCGCCCCGGTGCGGCTGGATTTGCCGCAGCGGGGCGCAGGAAACGGAACTCATGCCTAGAAATTAGGCGCCGTTCACGGACGGGTCCCGTTCTGCTCCGACGGCGCGAGCGTGCGGCCGGGAGGGGCATCGGGCGCCGTGGTCAGCGGCGGGGGATTGCCGCGCGGCACGGTGATGTTCTCCGGCGCGGTCTCGCTCGGCGCGGGGGTGCCGCGGTTGGAAAACATGTTCGCCGCGACCAGCGCGAGGACCAGCACGAAGGCCGCGGCGATGAGCATGCCCTGGCGTTGCATGGGGCTCTCCTTGTCGTGGATATCGCCCCCTCAACGCCCCGGCCCCGGTGCCGGGTTCCCTTTTTTGAGGTTAGTCGCGGAACACCACGGTGCGGGAACCGTTCAGCAGCACCCGGTCCTGCAAATGCCAGGAGATGGCCCGGGCCAGCACGCGGCGCTCGATGTCGCGGCCCTTGCGGACGAGATCCTCGGGCGAATCCTGGTGGGAGATGCGCTCCACGTCCTGCTCGATGATCGGGCCTTCGTCGAGGTCAGAAGTCACGTAGTGGGCTGTTGCGCCGATGAGCTTCACGCCGCGCGCATGGGCCTGATGGTAGGGCTTGGCGCCCTTGAAGCCGGGCAGGAAGGAGTGGTGGATGTTGATGCACTTGCCCGACAGCTTGGCCGACAGCCCGTCCGACAGGACCTGCATGTAGCGCGCGAGCACGGCGAGTTCCGAGCCGGAGGACTGGAAGATTTCCCAGACCTGCGTTTCCTGCTCCAGCTTGGTGGCCTTGGTCACCGGCAGGTGGTGGAAGGGGATGCCGTCGAAATCCAGATGGGCATAGGTCTCGCGCGGGTGGTTGGAGACGATCCCCGCGATCTCCATGGGAATCTCGCCGATGCGCCAGCGATAGAGCAGGTCGGCGAGGCAGTGGTCGAACTTGGAGGCGAGCAGCAGCACCTTCCGCTTCTCGGCCACCGGCCGAAGCGTGAAGCTCAGCGAGAAGGTCTGCGCCACCGCCGCGAACCCGGAGCGGATCTCGGCGAGGCTGGCCTCGCCCTCCACCACGTTGAACACCACGCGCATGAAGAAGCGGCGTGTCTCGGTGTCGTCGAACTGCTGTGCCTCGAGGATGTTGCAGCCCTTCTCGAACAGGAAGGTCGAGACGCCGGCGACGATGCCCGGCCGGTTGGGGCAGGAGAAGGCGAGAATGAACGGCTCGTTGGGGCTGGTCATGATGCGTCCTTTTATGGCGCCGCGCGTGTGACGCAGCCGGGCGCCGGTCTCAGATGAATTCGGTGCGGAGAGGAGGCGCGCGCCGCGCTGCCGTCAACCTCGGTCGGTGCCTGCGAGCACGAAGCCGTATTCCGCCGCGCTCGCCGCCAGCCAGCGCAGGAAGGCCGGGGCGAAGGTGTTGCCCACCGCGAAGCGATAGGTCGGCGCGTCGTCGCGCTGCCAGAAGGTGACGCCCACGTGGGAGACCGGCGTGGTCGCCGCATCGCCCGGCTGGAAGGCGCGGGGATCGAGGTCCACCGCCACGCCCTTCGCCAGCGCTTCGCGCGCCTTGGGGCCGGCGATGTCGAGCACGAGATTGGCGTCGCTCTGGTCAGTGACGACACCAAGGCCGGCCGCCAGTTCTTCGAGGCGACGGCGCAGCGCGGCGCCGGTCGATCCCTCGGCGAACACCAGCCACTTGCCGGGGCCAGTGCCGACGGCTTCAAGGCCGGCGCCCAAGGTCCCACCAAGGCTCGCCTTCGGCGCATCCATCAGCGGCAGCCCGGCGGCGGTGACGGCGGCGATCAGCGCGCCGGCCTTGCCCTTGCGGGCGACCAGCGTCGCGGCGGCAAGGTTCGTCACCACCTGCGCGGTCACGCCGGTGGCGCCTGCAACGCCATAATGCCCGGCCGGAACGAGGTGGGCGGGGGAGAGGGACTGGAAGAGGTCAGACACGCTGCTTCTCCCCTTCGGGATCGACAAAGTGGGGAGAGCACACCTCGACCTCGATGTCACCGCCGCGCACCGGGTCATAGGCGCGCAGCTTCTCGCCGATGCGCTCCGGCCCGCGCTTGAGGAGACCGAGGCCGATGGAGTGGCCGAGGATGGGCGACCAGGCGACGGAGGTCATGTAGCCCTCGTCATTCTCGGTGGTCGCGGCCGCGCCGAGCGCCAGGAAATGCGCCCCGGCCTTGAGCCGCGCGCTCCGGTCCACCGGCCGGAAGCCGACGAAGGTGGGCCGCTCGGGATCGGTGAAGGCGGGGCGTCCCGCCATCACGCGGCCGATGAAGTCCTTCTTGGTGGAGGCCATGCGGCCGAGGCCGAGATCGCGGGCGGAGGTCTGCCCGTTCAGCTCGCTGCCGGAGACATGGCCCTTCTCGATGCGCAGCACGGCCAGCGTCTCGACGCCGTAGGGCGTGATGCCGTAGGGCGCGCCGGCCGCCATGATCGCCCGCATCAGCTTGTCGCCATGGCGGGCGGGCACCGCGATCTCATAGCCGAGTTCGCCGGAGAAGGAGAGGCGGAAGATGCGTGCCTCGACGCCGCCCATCACGGTCGTCTGAAGCGCGCCCATGAAGGGCAGGCCGGCATTCGAAACATCCGCGCCATCCACGAGCTTCGCCAGCACATCGCGGGAGCGCGGGCCGGAGACGGCGATCTGCGCCCACTGCTCGGTGATGGAGGCGAGGCACACATCCAGCTCCGGCCACAGCACCTGAAGACAGAATTCCAGATGCTGGAACACCTTGGCGGCGTTGGCGGTGGTCGTGGTCATCACATAATGGTCGTCGGCGAGGCGGGCGGTGGTGCCGTCGTCCATCACGATCCCGTCCTCGCGGAGCATCACGCCGTAGCGCGCCTTGCCCACGCCGAGGGTCGAGAACATGTTGATGTAGACGCGATCCAGCAGCACGCCGGCATCCGGTCCCTGAAGATCGATCTTGCCGAAGGTGGACACGTCGATGACGCCGACGCTCTCGCGCGTCGCCTTCACCTCGCGGTTCACCGCCGCCTGCCAGTCCTCGCCCGCCTTCGGGAACCACGCGGCGCGGAGCCACTGTCCGGTCTCGACGAAGACCGCGCCCTGCTCCTCCGCCCACTTGTGGGTCGGCGTCGGGCGGGTGGGCTTGAAGTCCACGCCCCGATGGTGGCCGGCGAGCACGCCGAGGGCCACGGGCGTGTAGGGCGGGCGAAACACGGTGGTGCCGGTCTCGGGAATGCCCTTGCCGGTGAGCGCCGCCATGATGGCGAGGCCCGCCATGTTGGAGGTCTTGCCCTGGTCGGTGGCCATGCCCATCGTGGTGTAG
>JAEWBL010000004.1 GCA_023391175.1 Pseudomonadota bacterium | reverse complement strand
CGTGAAGACGCCGCAGATGCTCAACGCCCTCATGGCGCGCGAGGGCCGCGATGGCGTGATGGTGCCCTTCCACGTGTCCGCCGAGGAGCTGCCGCGCCTCGTGGACGGCCTGAAAGCCATGAAGAGCCTCGGCGGCTTCGTGGTCACGGTGCCGCACAAGACCGCCATCGTGGACCTTCTGGACGAGGTATCCGACAGCGCCCGCCGCATAGGCGCCTGCAACGTGGTGCGCCGGGAAGAGGACGGGCGGCTGATCGGCGACATGCTGGACGGCAAGGGCTTCGTCGGCGGGCTCATTGCGGCCGGCATCGATCCCAAGGGCAAGAGCGTCTATCTCGCGGGAGCGGGCGGGGCGGCCAACGCCATCGCCTTCGCTTTCGTGGAGGCCGGCGTCGCGCGCCTCACCATCGCCAATCGCACGCGGGCCAAGGCGGAAGACCTCGCCGCCCGCCTCGCCGAGGCCTTCCCGGGCGCGCCGGTTCATATCGGCACGTCCGACCCCTCCGGCCACGACGTCGTGGCCAACGCCACCTCGCTGGGGCTGAAAGAGGGCGATGCCCTGCCCCTCGATGCGTCCCGGCTGACCAGCGACCAGATCGTTGCCGAGGTCATCATGCAGCCGGAGGAGACCGCGATCCTTGCGGCGGCGAAGGCCAAGGGCTGCCGCACCCATCCCGGAAAGCCCATGCTGGTTTGCCAGCTCGACCTGATGGCCGATTTCCTCGGCATGCGTTGCCTCGGAGCCGCCTCGTGACCGGCGCGCTGGCGGGCCGCTGCGCCCTCATCACCGGCGGCGCCTCGGGCATCGGCCTTGCCGTGGCGCGGGCCTTCCGGGCCGAGGGCGCCTCCCTCGTATTGCTGGACCTCGATCCCGCCGCCGCGCGCATCGCGGAAGAGCTGGGCGAGACGCTTGCCGTCAAGGGCTCGGTGACGCGCAAGGCGGACATCGTGGCCGCCTTCGATGCGGCCGAGGCGCGGTTCGGGCCGGTGGACATCTGCCTCGCCAATGCCGGCGTCTCGCAGAACGCCCCCACCCTCTCCGTGAGCGAGGAGGAGTGGGAGCGCGTCATTTCCATCAACCTCACCGGCGTCTTCCTCACCGCGCAGGAGGCCGGACGGCGGATGATCGCGCAGGGCGGCGGCTCGCTGCTGCTCATGGCGTCCATGTACGGCATCGTCGCCGCGCCGGAGCGCATCGGCTACTGCGCCTCCAAGGCCGGCGTCGCCATGATGGCCAAGGCGCTCTCCTGCGAATGGGCCGGGCAAGGCGTGCGGGTGAACGCCCTAGCCCCCGGCTATGTGCGCACCCCCTTCCTCGACGACCTCGCCGAACGCGGCCGCCTCGACCTCGACAAGCTCCGGGCGCGCACGCCGATGGGCCGGCTCATCGAGACCGAGGAAGTGGCGCGCATGGCCGTCTTCCTGGCGTCCGATCAGGCCAGCGCCGTGACCGGCCAGATCATGGCCGTGGACGGCGGCTGGACGGCCTACGGCTACCTGTGAACACCGCCTGCGGCAGGTGCCGCAGGCCTATCGAACACAGCTTCCGGCGGGTGCCGGAAGCATGGACATGAAACGTTTTAATTGACGGTCCCGACGCCACTCCGAGCGCAGGAGGACGCCGCGGCACGGAGACAAGAGATGCCCGAGACCATTGCCCTTCATCCCGCCGCGCCCTGGGTCGAACTCAAGACCACGGAGGCCGACTGGGCCGCCGCCGACCCGGCCCTGCTCAAGGAGCTTCTGGCGCAGATGGCGCTGATCCGGGCCTTCGAGGAGAAGGTGCTGGAGCTGGCCGGCGAAGGCCTCGTGCACGGCCCCGCTCATTCCTCCATCGGGCAGGAAGGCGGCGCCGCGGGCTCCATCGTGGGCCTGCGCCCCACCGATCAGGTCAACGGCTCCCATCGCGGTCACCACCAGTTCCTCGCGAAAGCCCTCGCCTATGTGGCGCCGGGCCTTGACCCCACCGCGCCGCTCACCGACGACACCCACGCCCTGCTCCACCGTTCGCTCGCCGAAATCCTCGGCCTTGAGCCCGGCTTCGGCCATGGGCGCGGCGGCTCGATGCATCTGCGCTGGGGCGAGGCGGGCGCCATCGGCACCAATGCCATCGTCGGCGGCGGCGTGCCGCTGGCGGCGGGCGCCGCCTTCGCCCACAAGCGCGCAGGCACGGGGGATGTGGCCATCTCCTATTTCGGCGACGGCGCGGTGAATATCGGCGCGGTGCTGGAGACCATGAATCTCGCCGCCGCGTGGGACCTGCCGCTGCTCTTCTTCATCGAGAACAACGGCTATGCGGTGGCCACCACCGTGGAGGAGGCGACCCGCGAGACGCGCCTCTCGGGCCGCGGCACCGGCTTCGGCATTCCCTCCTGGAAGGTGGACGGCATGGACCCGCTGGCGGTCCATCTCGCCACACAGGAGGCGTTGAAGATCATGCGCGCGGGCCAGGGCCCGGCCGTGATCGAGGCCGACGTCTACCGCTATTTCCACCAGAACGGCGCCCTGCCCGGCTCCGCCTTCGGCTATCGCACCAAGGAGGAAGAGGCAGCGTGGCGCGCCCGCGACCCCATCAAGCGCACCGGCGCGGCGCTGGTGGCGCGTGGCGACCTCACGCAAAATGATCTCGACGCCCTCACCGAGCGCGCCGAGGCCGCCATGGCGGATGCGGCCGCAAGGCTCGTGGAGACCGTGGGCAACAAGCGCCGGGTGATGCCCAGCATGTGGCCCAACGTGTCCTTCGTGGACGAAGGCATCCGCGGCAATCTCTCCGAGCTTTCGGGCAAGCGCGGCGAGGAGGAGGCGACCTATCGCGGCCGCCTCGCCGAGCGCAAGTTCGTGGACGCCATCGCCGACGTGCTCCACCGCCGCTTCGAGACGGACGACCGCTTCGTCATCATGGGCGAGGACATCCACAAGCTGAAGGGCGGCACCAACGGCGCCACGCGGGGCCTTGCCGCCGCCTTCCCCGACCGCTGCCTCGGCACGCCCATCTCGGAAGGCGCGTTCGCGGGCCTCGCCGGCGGCATCGCCATGGACGGGCGCTACCGGCCCATCATCGAGTTCATGTATCCCGACTTCATGTGGGTCGCCGCCGACCCGGTGTTCAACCAGATCGGCAAGGCAAGGCACATGTTCGGGGCGGACGTGCCGGTGCCCCTCGTGCTGCGCACCAAGATCGCCATGGGCACGGGCTACGGCTCCCAGCATTCGCTGGACCCGGCGGGCGTGTTCGCCACCTCCCCCGGCTGGCGCATCGTCGCGCCCTCCACCCCGTTCGACTACGTGGGCCTGATGAATGCGGCGCTGGCCTGCGAGGACCCGGTGCTCGTCATCGAGCATGTGGACCTCTACCAGACCTCCGGCGCCATTCCCGACGGCGACCTCGACTACATCATCCCCTTCGGCAAGGCGAAGGTGGTGCGGCCGGGGCGGGAGCTCACGATCCTCACCTATTCCGCCATGGTACACCGCAGCCGCGAGGCCGTGGAGGAGCTGGGGCTCGATGCCGAGATCATCGACCTCAGGTCCCTCGACCGCGCCGGGCTCGACTGGGACACCATCGGCGAGAGCATCCGCAAGACCAACAACGTGCTCATCGTGGAGCAGGGCTCCCTCTCCACCTCCTATGGCGGCTTCCTCGCCGACGAGATCCAGCGCCGCTATCTCGACTGGCTGGACCAGCCGATCCAGCGCGTGACCGGCAAGATCGCCTCCCCCACCATCTCCAAGGTGCTGGAGCGCGCCGCCTTCGCCGGCAAGGAAGAGGTGATGGCCGGCCTCGCCGTCACCATGGCTGCGAAGGGAATGCCGCTGCCGGGCCTGCCCGGCGCCGCCCGCTAATCCGTTCGGGTTCAATACGATGGACAGTTTCGATTACATCGTGGTGGGCGGCGGCACCGCAGGGTGCATCCTTGCCGCCCGGCTCTCGGAAGACCCGCGCCGGCGCGTGCTGCTGCTGGAGGCCGGCGGCACCGACAAGGGCTTCTGGGTGCCCATCCCGGCCGGCTTCTCCAAGCTCCTGTCGGGCAGCGCCTTCAACTGGCGCTTCAACACCGAGCCCGAGCCCAACACCTACGACCGCCCCATCGTCGTGCCGCGCGGCAAGGGGCTCGGCGGCTCGACGCTCATCAACGGCATGATCTTCGTGCGCGGGCAGAAGCAGGATTTCGACGGCTGGGCCCAGCGCGGCGCGACAGGCTGGGGCTATGACGACGTCCTGCCCTACTTCAAGAAGTTCGAGCGCTTCGACGAGGCCGATGCGGACCCGACCGTGCGCGGCACGGCCGGCCCCATCAGCATCGTGCGTGTGGCGGAGCGGCCGGTGCTCTCCGAGGCCTTCCTCTCGGCGGCGGAGGAAGCGGGCTTCCCGCGCAATCCCGACTACAACGGGAAGGACCAGGAAGGCTTCGGCTATTATCAGGTGAACCAGCGCGGCGGCCGACGCTGGACAGTGGTGGACGGCTATCTGCGCCCTGCCCTCTCCCGTCCCAACCTCAAGGTCATCACCCACGCGCAGGCGCTGCGCCTCGTGCTGGACGGGCGGCGGGTGACGGGCGTCGTGTTCCGCCGCGACGGGAAGGAAGAGACCGCCACCGCCTCAGGCGAGGTGCTGCTCACCGCCGGCGCCGTGCAGTCACCCCATCTCATGGAACTCTCCGGCATCGGCCATCCGGAGGTGCTGAAGGCGGCGGGGATTCCTGTCGTTCATGCCCTGCCCGGCGTGGGCAACAATTATCAGGACCATTTCGCCACCCGCATGAACTGGCGGGTGAAGGAACCCATCACCCTCAACGAGCAGACGCGCGGCGTCGCGCTGGCGAGGGCGGTTGCGCAATATTTCCTCACCCGCAAGGGCATCCTCACGCTGGGCACAGGCCTCGCCCATGGTTTCGTGAAGACGCGGCCGGGCCTCGCCGGGCCGGATGTCCAATATTTCTTCATGCATGCGAGCTACGCGAACGCCGCCGACCGGACGCTGGACCATCTGCCGGGCATGACCATCGGTGTCACCCAGCTGCGGCCCCACTCGGTGGGCTCGATCCATGCGAAGAGCGCCGATCCGCTGACGCCGCCGGCCATCCGGCCGAATTTCCTCGCCGTGGACGAAGACCGCGCCTGCCTTGCCGCCGGCATGAAGATCGCACGGCAGATCGTCGATCAGCCGGCCATGGACCCCTACCGCGCCTTCGAGATGAACCCGGGGCCGGACTGCCGGAGCGACGACGACTTCGTGGAGTTCGCCCGCCGCACGGGACAGACCATCTATCACCCGGTCGGCACCTGCAGCATGGGCACCGGGCCTCAGGCCGTGGTGGACCCGCACCTGCGCGTCATCGGCCTCGATGGCCTGCGCGTGGTGGATGCCTCGGTGATGCCGACGCTGGTCTCGGCCAACACGGCGGCGGCGGTGATGATGGTGGCGGAGAAGGCGGCAGACCTCATCAAGGCGGACAGCCGGGGCTGAGCGGCGCCGCGCTTCTGCGCCGCGCTCGGCTCCAGTCCGGAGCCGTCATCCCCCGGCTCGTCCGGGGGATCCACTCCGGGGCCATTCCGCTTTCCGCCATCCGGGCACCCCTCCAGCCGAGGGGTGGATCGCCCGCACAAGGCGGGCGATGACGGGAGGGATTAGCGGCGCGGGCGTCCTGCGTTGCCTTCGCTCAGGCGCCGCGCGGGCTATGGGAAGCCCGTCCCAAACGCCAAAAGCCGGCACGGGGATTTCCCCGGCCGGCGCCGAACGCCCTGTCCGCGATCCCGAAGGATCAGCGGCGGCGGAAATTCTGCTGGCGGCGAGCGCCGGGCGGCGGGGCGTTGCCCTCGGCCTTGTGGCGGAAGTTGATCCGGCCGCGATCGAGATCGTAGGGGGACATCTCCACCACCACGCGGTCGCCCTCGATGGTGCGGATGCGGTTCTTCTTCATCTTGCCGGCCGCATAGGCCAGAATCTGGTGGTCGTTGTCGAGACGCACCCGGAAATTGCCGTCCGGGAGCACTTCCGTCACAGTCCCCTCGAACTCCAGCAGTTCTTCCTTCGCCATATAGTCGTCTCCAGCGGTCCCGCGGCGCGGGACGAATTTGGCGGGCTTATCTCACAAAATCGCCCGATTTCCCATAGGTGGGTCACGCCGGCCCGGGAAAAAGGCCCGGCGTGACCTGTTCAACGCAGTGTGACGGGAGCGCCGATGCTCAGCGCACCGGGCGCTTGGTGCCGGCCGGACGGCTGGCGGGACGCTCGCCTCGGTTGGACACGGCCTTCATGAAGCCGAGGCCGCCGAGATCGGCGCCGGGACGCGCGCCGCGATCGCCGCCGCGCTCACCCGAGCGCTCGCCCCGGGGGGGACGGGCCTCGCCACGGTGCTCACCGCTGCGCTCACCGCCGCGGTTCTGGCCGTCACGACGGCCTGCGCCGTTGCCGGCCCCCTGGGCATTGCGATGTCCCTCGGGGGCGCGCTCGGCACGCGGCTGGGCGGCACGGGCCGGAC
>JAEWBL010000658.1 GCA_023391175.1 Pseudomonadota bacterium | reverse complement strand
GAACTGCCCTTCATGCTGGATCTCATCGCCCGCAAGGCGAAGGACCTCATCCAGAAGCAGGGCCGGCTCATGCTGGAGAAGAAATAGGCCGGCTCAGGCCGTCTCCAGCTCCAGCGTCAGCGTATCGATGGAGAACGAGCCGTCCGGCTCGAACTCGAAATGGGTTGCCACGTCCGCACTCGCGCCCGCCATCAGCGAGCGGATGGCGGCCACATGCAGCTCCGGCGTGCGGATACGCGCCACCCAGGAGGCGAACTCCAGCCTCAGGCGCCGGTGTGCCGTGCGCACCACCCGGAACCCCGCCTCCTCGGCGAAGCGGGTCCATTCGGAGGCGCTGTAGTCCCGCCCGTGCGAGGGATCGCGCAGCAATTCCACGGTTTGCAGGAAGGTGTCGGCGACCGGCCATTCGGGGGCGATCACGTCCATCACGACGACCTGCCCGCCCTCTTTCACCACCCGCCGCACCTCTGCAAGCGCCCGGGGCACGTCGCGCCAATGGTGCGCGCTGTAGCGGGACGCCACCATGTCGAAGCTCGCATCGGCGAACGGCAGGCGCTCGGCCACGCCCTGCTGCGTGGCGATGTTGGCAAGGCCGCGCGCCTTCGCCTCCGCCGCGACGGCGCCCAGCATCTCCTCGGACAGATCGTAGGCCACCACCTCGCCCGCGAACGGCGCGGCGGTGAAGCTCACATGCCCGCCGCCACAGCCGAGGTCCAGCAGCCGGGCGGGCTGCGCCTCTTCCACGAGGGCCTTGAGTGCATCGAGGTCCGCGCCGCGGGCATGGACCGCGCTCGCCACATAGGCGGCGGCCTGCGGGCCGAACATCTCGACCACATGAGCCTCGTGACTGCGCGCGCCTGCACCCTCGGCGGCCATGGCGGTTCTCCCGATCCTTTTGCTACCTCCAGCATAGCCGGGGTGGCGCGGGGCGCAAGCACGATCGTTCCTCTTTCGTTCTTGCGGGCACGCCCACGCTCCGCTACCTTGAGGTGCAGACGGGCAGCAGGCAGGGGGCGGCTGTGATCCAGCGGGTGGCGACAGTCGCGTTCGAGGGCGTCGAGGCGCGCCCGGTGGATGTGCAGGTGCATGTGGCCGCGGGCCTGCCGGCCTTTACCATCGTCGGCCTGCCCGACAAGGCGGTGACCGAGGCCAAGGAGCGGGTGCGCGCCGCGCTCATCGCCTCCGGCCTCGCTTTGCCGGCGCGGCGCATCACGGTGAATCTCGCGCCCGCCGACCTGCCCAAGGAAGGCTCCCACTACGATCTGCCCATCGCGCTGGGGCTGATGGCCGCCATCGGCGCCATTCCCGGCGATGCCCTGGCGGGCTTCACGGTGGTGGGCGAACTGGCGCTGGACGGCGCGATCGCGGCCGTGGCCGGCGTACTGCCGGCGGCCATCGGCGCCAATGCCCGCGGCCACGGCCTCATCTGCCCCGCCCCGTGCGGCGCCGAGGCCGCCTGGGCCAGCCCGGACATGGAAATTCTCGCCCCCCAGTCGCTGATCCAGCTCGCCAACCATATGACCGGCCGCCAGGTGATGGGCCGGCCCGAGCCGCGGATGAAGCCGCCGGGGGACATCATGCTCGACCTCCGGGACGTGAAGGGCCAGGAGACCGCCAAGCGCGCGCTGGAGGTGGCGGCGGCCGGGGGCCACAATCTGCTGTTCGTCGGCCCGCCGGGCGCGGGCAAATCCATGCTGGCGCAGCGCCTGCCCTCCATCCTGCCGCCGCTGTCGCCGGTCGAGATGCTGGATGTGTCCATGATCGCCTCGGTGGCCGGCACCATCGAGGACGGCGCGCTGATGGACCGCCGTCCGTTCCGCGCCCCGCATCACTCGGCCAGCATGGCCGCCATGGTGGGCGGCGGGGCCAAGGCGAAGCCGGGCGAGGTCTCGCTCGCCCACAACGGCGTTCTGTTCCTGGACGAACTGCCGGAATTCACACCGCAGGTGCTCGATTCCCTGCGCCAGCCACTGGAGACGGGCGAGGTGCTGATCGCCCGCGCCAACCATCGCGTCACCTATCCCGCGCGCTTCCAGCTCATCGCCGCCATGAACCCCTGCCGCTGCGGCCGGGCCGGCGAACCCGGCTTCACCTGCAAGCGCGGGCCGCGCTGCGCCGACGAATATCAGGCCCGCCTCTCCGGGCCGTTTCTCGACCGCATCGACATCCATCTGGAGGTGCCGTCGGTCTCCGCCTCCGACCTCGTGCTGCCGGCGCCGGCCGAAGGTTCGCGGGAAGTGGCGGCGCGGGTCGCCCTGGCGCGCGAGATTCAGCTGGAGCGCTATGCCGCCCTCGGCCGGCCGGATGTGCGCACCAATGCCGAGGCCTCCGGGCCGTTGCTGGAGATGGTGGCGACGCCCGATTCCGCTGGCGCGATCCTGCTGCGCGATGCCGCCGACGCCATGCGGCTCAGTGCCCGCGGCTATCACCGCGTGCTGAAGGTGGCGCGCACCCTCGCCGATCTCGACGGCGCGGAGGGGGTGGGCCGCCGCCATCTGGCGGAAGCCCTCGCCTATCGCGCGGCCGCCGAGCGGCCGAGGGCGGCAGCTTAAGGCTGGCGGCGGCGCAGATCGGCGGCACGCACCCGCGGGAGCGTCCGGCACCATCGCGATGCCGGACGAGCCTCTCGTGGAGCGCCGGCTCAGCGCATCGCGTTGACGGCGAGGCCCTCGATGTAGGTGATCTGGGCGAGGTCCCCCGGCTGCACCTTCTGCACGTCCGCCAGCACCTTGTCGTTGGCCGCGCGCACCACGCGGACATTGCCGTCCGGCCCCTCGAAGGTGACGGTGCCCGCCGCCGGGTCGACGCCCACGAAGATGGAGGTCAGCGTGACCTCGCGGATGCCGAAGCCCTCCGGCCAGCCCGGCAGGCCGTCATTGATGGCCACCTCGGCCATCACCTCGCCCGGCCGGCCCTGGTGCGCCTTGCCGAGCGCCGTGACGACGCCCGGTGCCACTCGGATGAGGAGGTTCTCACCCACCCTGAACAGGGAGAGGTCGCCGAGCAGCGGGGGCGCGACCACCGCCCAGCGACGGCCGGCGGGATCCTCGAGCACCACGCGGCGCGTGGCGGGATCGGCCGACACGAACTTGGCCTTGTAGGTGAGCACGTTGACCTGCCCGATGCCCTGGACGAGCACCTGCGTGACCTCGACCGGCGTGGGGCGCTGCTGCGCCCGCACGCCCGCCGGCGCGAGAAAAGTGAAGCCGGCAAAGAGCGCGACCGAAAGCTGCATGCGCGTGGAAATCATGTCGTCCCCCAGACGAATCACAGGCGCTGACGCGCCGGAAGCCTGCCGCTATCACCTGGGATGCCGTGGCGGCAAGGCGCGATCGATGCGCTGTGGCGCCCGGGGGTCGCCCATTGTCACAGTCACGTCGGAAAACTATGGTGATGCTGGCGTTCAAGTCCTGGGCACCCGCCCGAAGCGGGGCATCTTCCAGGTCGCTCCTCGCGGCCATTGAGGCGCACCCGCCGGGCAGAACGCCCGGGAGGTACGCGGCGGCAGGGCGATACCAAGCGTTGGGTGAGGCGCGCCCGCCAAAGGCGGCGGCCCGGAGTGGGGGTCGTTGCGATGAAAAGAATGGGACAACCGGATCCCGGCTTCAACCTGCCCGCCCTGTTCGGCCGCGGCTTCGACGTCGCCCGCGACGCCGCGCGGGATTTCGCCCGCGACTTCGCCAAGGACCTCAAGAAGGATTTTGGCCGCGAGGGCGCCGCCCCCCTGTTCGGCACCGAGCCGGGCGCCTTCCCCTTCCTGCGGGCGCAGCAGCCCGCCGGCCGCCCGGTGATGCCGGGGCCGCAGAAGCTGGTGACGGATTTCCGCGCCTATTCTGGCCTGCGCCACCGGGATGCCGTCCCGACCGAGCCCGAGAGCATCGTTCTCGGCCGGCTCGGCGCGCTGGAGGTGCGGCTTGCCCGTACTGCCCGCGACGTGCGCCGCGCCCAGCGCCTGCGCTACAAGGTGTTCTACGAGGAAATGTCGGCGACCCCCGACGCCCCGACGCGCCTCGCCCGGCGCGACATGGACAGCTTCGACACCATCTGCGACCACATCCTGGTGCTCGACCACGACGCCGGGAAGATCGTGCTCGGCCGGCGCAAGCCCAAGGTGGTCGGCACCTATCGCCTGCTGCGGCAGGAGGTGGCGAACCGCCACGGCGGCTTCTACACCCAGGGCGAGTTCGACGTGGGCGGGGTCATCGCCGCCCATCCCACCCTGCGCTTCCTGGAGCTCGGCCGCTCCTGCGTGCTCAAGCCCTACCGCAACAAGCGCACGGTGGAGCTGCTGTGGCACGGGGTGTGGACCTACATCCTGCGCAACAAGATCGACGCCATGTTCGGCTGCGCCAGCCTTGAGGGCACCGACCCCGCGGAACTCGACCTGCCGCTGTCCTTCCTCCACCACAACGCCATGGCCCCGGAGGAGTGGCGCGCGCGGGCCGTCGAAGGTCGGCACGTCTCCATGGACCGCATGGCCAAGGCCGACATCGACATGAAGAAGGCGCTTCAGGCCCTGCCGCCCCTCATCAAGGGCTATCTGCGGCTCGGCGGCTTCGTCGGCGACGGCGCGGTGGTGGACCACCAGTTCGGCACCACCGACGTGCTCATCATCCTGCCGGTGTCGGTCATAAGTCCGCGTTACGTGGAGCATTTCGGGCCGACCGCGAATCGCCACGCCCTCTGAGCGTTGGCAGGCCGCGCCGGGCCGTGCATAAGCTGCGCCCTCAGGAGAGGGCGCCATGATCGAGATCACGCCCCGCATCGCCATCGCCGAGGACGAGATTGAGCTCGCCTTCGTGCGCGCGTCCGGGCCCGGCGGGCAGAACGTCAATAAGGTGTCGAGCGCGGTCCAGCTGCGCTTCGATGCGGCGCGCTCGCCCAACCTGCCGGAGGGCGTGAAGATTCGCCTTGCCCGCCTCGCCGGTCGGCGCATGACGCAGGATGGCGTCATCGTCATCCAGGCCCAGCGCTTCCGCACCCAGGAGCGGAACCGGGAGGACGCCATCGAGCGGCTTGTGGAACTGATCCGTGCCGCCACGGTGGTCATGCCGGTGCGACGGCCCACGCGCCCCACCCTCGCCTCCAAGGAACGGCGCCTTGCCGCCAAGGACCGGCGCGGCCAGGTGAAATC
>JAEWBL010000626.1 GCA_023391175.1 Pseudomonadota bacterium | reverse complement strand
TTCGCCACCGATCCGGCGCGCGGCGTGTTCATCCTCGGCATCCTCACCTTCTTCATCGCCGGCGGGCTCGCGCTGTTCGCCTTCCGCGCGTCGGAGTTGAAGCAGGGCGGCCTCTTCGCGCCGATCTCGCGGGAGGGGGCGCTGGTGTTCAACAACCTGTTCCTCACCGCAGCGGCTGCCGCGGTGCTGGTGGGCACGCTCTATCCGCTGGCGCTGGAAGCCTTCACCGGCGCCAAGATCACGGTCGGGCCGCCCTATTTCAATCTCGTGTTCGGCGGGCTGATGCTGCCCCTCATCTTCGCCATGCCGTTCGGCCCGCTGCTGGCGTGGAAGCGGGGCGACATCCTGGGCGCGGCGCAGCGGCTGATGCTGGCCGCCGGCCTCGCCATCGTCGCCGCGGTGGTGACGGCGGCAGCGACCACCGGCGGCCCGGTGCTGGCGCCGCTGGCGGTGGGCCTGGCCGCCTTCATCATGCTCGGGGCTTTGACCGACCTCGCTGAGCGCGCCGGCCTTGGCCGCGTGGGGGCGAAGGTGGCTCTGGCCCGCCTCGCCGGCGTCCCCCGCTCGGCCTATGGGACGGCCATCGCCCATTTCGGCGTGGGCGTGTGCCTGCTCGGCATCGTCTGCGAGACCTCATGGAGCCTTGAGAAGATCGCCGCGGTGAAGCTCGGCGATACCATCACCATCGGCTCGCGCACCCTCACCCTCGACCGGCTGGAGAACCGCACCGGGCCGAACTTCCGCGCCCGCACGGCCGTCTTCTCCATCCGCGACGGCGGCGTTTCCGAGGGCACCATCGAGGCCTCCCGCCGCACCTTCGCCGCCCGGCAGATGGCAACCACCGAGGCGGGCCTGCGCACCTTCGGCTTCAGCCAGCTCTACGTGAGCATGGCGGAGGAAGCCGCCGACGGCCACGTCTCCGTTCGCGCCACCTTCAAGCCGTTCGTGACCCTGATCTGGCTCGGGGCGGTGGTGATGGCGCTGGGCGGCCTGCTCTCCCTCGCCGACCGGCGGCTCAGGGTGGGTGCGCCCCGCCCGGCAGCCAAGAAGGCGCGGCAGGCCGTGGCGCCGGCGGAATGAACGGCATGGCACTGAACCCCCGCGCCCTCCTCGCTTCCCTCCTTTTCCTCCTCGCCCTCGGTATCCCGGCCTTCGCCGTGCAGCCGGACGAGGTGCTGGGCGACCCGGTGCTGGAAAGTCGCGCCCGGACCATTTCGGCGGAGCTGCGCTGCATGGTCTGCCAGAACCAGTCCATCGACGATTCCGACGCACCGTTGGCGAAAGACCTGCGCCTCATTGTGCGCGAACGGTTGAAGGCGGGGGACAGCGACAGCCAGGTATTGGACTTCATGGTGGCCCGCTACGGCGAGTTCGTGCTGCTGCGGCCGCGCTTCTCGTGGCGCAATGCGCTTTTGTGGGGGGCGCCCATCCTCGTGCTGCTGCTGGGCGGCCTCGGCGCCGTCCTCGCTCTGCGCCGCCGCAGCGCCGCACCTCCAGCGCCGCGCCTTTCGGCGGCCGAGGAGGCCCGCCTGAAGGCGCTGCTCGCCGAGGGCGACGGGGCCGGCACGACCAAGCCCTGAGGCGGGCGCGGGGCGGCTCCCGCATTCTTCCCGTGGAAAGGCGGGCCGCGAGGGATTATGTGTGGCGGATGATGTCCACGCCCGAAACCATGCCTGAAGCCACGCTCACGCCTGAAACCACCGTGCCGCCCCTCGCCGGCGACGTCGCGCCTGCCCGCGCGTCTCTCGTCGGCCTCGACCGGGACAAGCTCGGGGAAGCGCTCGACGCCATCGGCGTGAAGGGCTCGGAGCGGCGCATGCGCGTGAACCAGCTCTGGCACTGGATCTATCTGCGCGGCGCCCTCGACTTCTCGGAGATGACCAACGTCTCCAAGCACCTGCGCGCCCGGCTGGAAGAGGCCTACACGCTGGCCCGCCCCGAGATCGTGGCCGAGCAGGTGTCGCAGGACGGCACCCGCAAGTGGCTGCTGCGCTTCCCGGCTGATCATCCCGGCGAGCGGCCCCACGACATCGAGACGGTCTATATCCCCGAGAGCGACCGCGGCACGCTGTGCGTCTCCTCGCAGGTCGGCTGCACCCTCAACTGCTCCTTCTGCCACACCGGCACCCAGCGCTTGGTGCGCAACCTCACCGCCGCCGAGATCGTGGCGCAGGTGATGGTGGCCCGCGACCGGCTGGGCGATTATCCCGGCCGCGACCGCGCGGTCGGCCCGGGCCTGCCCACCGAGGGCGACCGGCTCGTCACCAACATCGTCTTCATGGGCATGGGCGAGCCGCTCTATGCCTATGACAGCGTGAAGGAAGCCATCGAGACCCTTTCGGACGGCGACGGCCTCGGCCTCGGAAAACGGCGCATCACCGTCTCCACCTCCGGCGTGGTGCCGGAGATCGAGCGGCTCGGCGCGGAAGTCGGTCCCATGCTCGCCATTTCGTTGCACGCCGTGCGCGACGACCTGCGCGACGTGCTGGTGCCCATCAACAAGAAATACCCCATCAAGGAGCTGATGGAGGCCTGCCGCACCTACCCGGCCGCCTCCAACGCCAAGCGCATCACCTTCGAGTACGTGATGCTGAAGGGCGAGAACGACACGCCCGCCGATGCCCGCGCACTGGTGAAGCTGCTCGAGGGCGTGCCGGCCAAGATCAATCTCATCCCGTTCAACCCCTGGCCGGGCACGCAATACGAGTGCTCGGACTGGGAAACCATCGAGCGCTTCTCGGACATCGTGTTCCGCGCCGGCTATGCGAGCCCGGTGCGCACGCCGCGCGGACGCGACATCCTCGCCGCCTGCGGCCAGCTCAAGAGCGAGAGCGAGAAGCTTTCCGCCCGCGAGCGCCTCGCCTATCGCGCCATGATGGCCCAGGCGGAGGAGTAGTCCCCGCCCCTTCCCGGAGATGCGTGCCATGCTCGACCATGTGGGGATTTCGGTTCACAACGTGGCGCGCTCCCGCGCCTTCTATCTCGCCACCCTCGCCCCGCTCGGCTACGGCATCCTGATGGAGGTGAGCCCGCCCGGGGGCCATACCTATATCGGCTTCGGATTGGTCGGCTCCGGCAAGCCGGACTTCTGGATCGGCGATGCGCCGACCTCCACCGGACATCTGCACCTCGCCTTCACGGCGAAGGACCGCGCGGCGGTGGATGCCTTCTATGCCGCCGCCATTGCCGCCGGGGCCGTGGACAATGGCGCGCCGGGCCTGCGCCCGCACTACCATCCCGATTATTACGGGGCTTTCGTGTTCGATCCCGACGGGCTCAACGTGGAAGCGGTCTGCCATCTGCCCGAGGCCGCCTGAGCCCATGGACAACCTGGTCCGCCTGCTGCTGCGCTTCGTCCTCGTTCCGCTCGGCTATTTTGCGTCGGTGATCGCGGGGGCGTGCGTGATCCTCATCGGGGAATGGCGCATCGGTACGCTGTTCACCGCCGCCGATCCGGGCGACCGGGCGCTGGGCTTCATCGTCGCCATCGTCACCACGGTGGTGGTGCTGTTCATGCTGCTGATGCTCATGTGGCTGGTGGCGGCCGTGGGCATCCTGTTCTCGGAGGCGTTCGCCATCCGCTCCTGGATGTTCCACGCGGCCAATGGCGTGGTCTCAGCGTGGATCGGAGCCCAGCTCTTCGCGCCCACCGACGGGGCGACGGCGGTGGCGGGGGATCCCTTCTACGTGGTGGCCGCGGGCCTCGCCGGTGGGCTCGCCTACTGGCTGGTGGCAGGCTCCACGGCGGGCTTCTTCAAGCCCATCCTGCGCTCCCCCGCCGAGCGGGCCGAAGCCCTGCCCCCGCCATCGCCGCGCCCGGAGTTGCCGCCGAGGGCGTGAGCCGCGGGGAGGGGCGATTCTCTGCCAGCGCTGGCGTCCGCTCATCGTCCCCCTCTCCCCCGGCAGGCATCGCCCGCCTTGTGCGGGCGATCCACCGTGGGCCGGGAAGGGTGCTGCGATCGAGAGAGCCGGCGAACGGCGGGGTGGATCCCCCGCATAAAGCGGGGGATGACAAGCGCCGAGAGGGCGCCCCCCTGCAAGATGCACCGAATGGACCCGCCCACGACGAAAAACCGCGGACGTTGCCGTCCGCGGTTCAAAATTCTCGGAAAGCCGAAAGCTCAGGCCGCGGCAGCGGCGGCGACGGCCTTGGCGATCTGGCGCTTGAGGTCGAGGGCGACAGGAGACAGCTCCTCGTCGCGGGCCTTGGCGAGGAAGGCGTCGAGGCCACCGCGGTGGTCCACGCTCTTCAGCGCGTTGGCGCTGACGCGCAGGCGCACGGAACGCTTCAGCGTCTCGCTCTCCAGCGTCACGTTGCACAGGTTCGGCAGGAACCGGCGCTTGGTCTTGCGGTTCGAGTGGCTCACGAGGTTGCCGCTCTGAACCCCCTTGCCGGTCAGGTCACACCGCCGGGACATGGCGAAAGTCCTTTTTTCTTCGTATGGCGCGGGGAACGCGTCGGGGCCAGAAGACCCGCGTGCACTCACCCGCTCTATCGGGAAGCGGCTCCTATAGGGGGAGAGGGGGAGCCAGTCAAGGTGCGGGGCCTATTGCGCCTGCTCGGGGCTTGCCATGAGACCCACGCCAAGGCCAAGCTCGGCAGGGGAAAAAAGCCGGGCCATCACGGCCGGGATGGGGGATTGCATGAGAATCGGAAACTGGCTGCTTGCCGCCGCGCTCTCGACGGCGGGGCTTTTCTGCGCGGGCGAGGCTAGCGCACAGGGCAAGTTCATCGTCAACCAGCTTTCGGGCAAGTGCCTCGATGTGTCGGGCGCGCCCGGCGTCAAGAACGGGTCGCCCCTCATCCTCTACGCCTGCGAATTCTCCGGCAAGAACCCCAACGGCACGCCCACCGATCAAAGGTGGGAGGTCCTGCCCCAGGGCTTCATCCGCAACACGCTGTCCAAGAAGTGTATCGACGTGCCCGGCGCGCCCGGAATCAAGGCCGGTACGGCGCTCATCCTCTATGATTGCGAGCTGTCCGGCAAAAACCCCAACGGATCGACCACCGACCAGCAGTGGCAGTTCACCCAGGAGGGACTGATCCGTCACAAGCTGTCGGGCCTCTGCATTGACGTGAAGGGCGCGGCCGCCACCGCGAACGGCGCGCGCCTGCAGCTCGCCACATGCGAGGTGGCCGGCGGGCCGTCCGACCAGTACTGGAGCCTGAAGTAGGGCGCAGCGCCCTCACCCCGGCATCAGCACGCCCCGCCCCTTCTGCGCCGCTTCCGCGATGAAATCGGCGGCGACGCGGATGCGGGCGAGGTCGCGGGTGTCGGCGTGGGTGAGGAGCCAGAAGGTGCGCGTCAGGCCCACTTCCGTGGGCAGGATGGGCACCAGCGCCTCCGGCCCCTCCCCGGCGAACAGATCGGCCATGAAGCAGGGCAGCACGCACACGCCGGCGCCCGCGCGGGTCGCCGTCATCTGGGCGACGAGGCTGGAGCTTTTCAGCCGCACCCGAAGGTCCTTAGCGACCAGCGGCACGTAGTCCAGCTCCGGCGCGTAGATCAGATCGTCCACATAGCCGATGAAGCGGTGGCGCTGGAGCGCTGCGCGACTCTCGATGGCACCGTACTTTTCCAGATAGGCGCGGGCGGCATAAAGGCCGAGGCGATAGTCGGTGAGCTTGCGCGCATGGAGGCGCCCCTCCTTCGGCCGCGATAGCGAGATGGCGATGTCCGCCTCCCGCTTCGACAATGAGAAGAGACGCGGCATGGCGAGGAGCTGGATGTCCAGCTCCGGGTGCAGATCGGAGAGCGCGCCGATGCGCGGGGCGAGGAAGAAGGTGCCGAAGCCGTCCGGCGCGCCGATCCGCACCGTACCCGACACGCCGAGGTCCGATCCGGCGATCTCGCCCTGCGCGGACAGCGCCAGCGTCTCCATGCCTTCGGCAGCAGCGAGCAGGCGATCCCCGGCCGCCGTCAGCGCATAGCCGTGGGGGTGCCGGTCGAACAGCTTCGCCCCGAGCGCCGTCTCCAGCGCGGCGATGCGCCGGCTCACGGTGGAGTGCTCCACCTTCAGCCGCGCCGCCGCCACCGTGAGCCGCCCGGCGCGCGCCACGGCGAGGAAGAAAGTGAGGTCGGACCACTCGAAATCGCCGCCGGGCATGGCTCTCGGGACTGTGAAAGGGTGCACATCAATGGTGCGGAGATTGCCGTAGCTGTGCACAAAAAGATAGGGCAGTGTGCCGGCCAACGAACGCTGCCGGAAAGCGGTGGCGCCGCATTCGGAAACGCATTCCCAGAAGAACGCCCAAGGAGGCACCCGCATCATGCGTGAGATCGGCCATTTCATCGGCGGCAAGCATGTGCCCGGCACGTCCGGCCGCTTCACCGACGTCTACCAGCCCATGACGGGCGACGTGGTCGGCCATGTGGCCCTCGCCTCCAAGGACGAGCTGAACGCCGCCGTCGCCAATGCCAAGGCGGCGCAGCCCGCCTGGGCCGCCACCAATCCCCAGCGCCGCGCCCGCGTGCTGATGAAGTTCCTGGAACTCGTCCACCGCGACTACGACATGCTGGCGGACCTTCTTGCCCGCGAGCACGGCAAGACCGTGCCCGACGCGCGCGGCGACATCCAGCGCGGCCTCGAGGTGATCGAGTTCGCCATCGGCATCCCGCACCTCCTCAAGGGCGACTTCTCCGACAGTGCCGGCCCGGGCATCGACATCTATTCCATGCGCCAGCCGCTCGGCGTGGTGGCCGGCATCACGCCGTTCAACTTCCCGGCCATGATCCCCATGTGGAAGTTCGGCCCGGCCATCGCCTGCGGCAACGCCTTCATCCTGAAGCCGTCCGAGCGCGATCCCGGCGTGCCCATGCACCTCGCCGAGCTGATGCTTGAGGCGGGCCTGCCCCCTGGCATCCTCAATGTGGTGAACGGCGACAAGGAGGCCGTGGATGGCCTGCTCGACCATCCCGACGTCCACGCCATCGGCTTCGTCGGCTCGTCCAACATCGCCCAGTACATCTATGCCCGCGGCTCGGCCAACGGGAAGCGCATCCAGGGCTTCGGCGGCGCCAAGAACCACATGATCGTCATGCCCGACGCGGACATGGACCAGGCCGTGGACGCCCTCATTGGCGCCGGCTACGGCTCCGCCGGCGAGCGCTGCATGGCCATCTCGGTGGCGGTGCCGGTGGGCGAGGAGGCCGCCGAGCGCCTGCTGGAGAAGCTCGTCCCCCGCGTCGAGAACCTCAAGATCGGCCCGTCCACCGACGGCTCCGCCGATTTCGGCCCCCTCGTCACCCGCGAGGCGCTGGAGCGCGTGCGCGGCTATGTGGACCTCGGCGTCCAGGAGGGCGCGAAGCTGCTGGTGGACGGCCGCGGCTTCAAGATGCAGGGCTATGAGAACGGCTTCTACATGGGCGGCTGCCTGTTCGACCATGTGACCGCCGACATGCGCATCTACAAGGAAGAGATCTTCGGCCCCGTGCTCTCCGTCGTGCGTGCGCCGGACTACAAGGAGGCCCTGCGCCTTCCCACCGAGCACGAGTACGGCAATGGCGTCGCCATCTTCACCCGTGACGGCGACGCGGCGCGCGACTTCGTGTCCAAGGTCCAGGTCGGCATGGTCGGCGTGAACGTGCCGATCCCGGTCCCGGTGGCCTACCACACCTTCGGCGGCTGGAAGCGCTCCGGATTCGGCGACCTCAACCAGCACGGGCCTGCGTCGATCCAGTTCTACACCAAGGTCAAGACCGTCACCGAGCGGTGGCCCTCGGGCATCAAGGATGGCGCCGAGTTCGTCATCCCGACCATGAAGTAGGGCGATTCAGTGTTCGCTTTGGACATGTTCGCATTGAACAGCGACGAACGCGTCATCACCGAGACGGCTGCCGCGTTCGCCACCAAACGCCTTGCCCCGCATGCCCTGGACTGGGATGCCGACAAGCACTTCCCCGTCGAGGCGCTGCGGGAGGCCGCCG
>JAEWBL010000561.1 GCA_023391175.1 Pseudomonadota bacterium | reverse complement strand
CTCGGGCACCTTCTCGGCGGCAGCGCGCAGGCGGGGGAGGATGTCTTCGGCGCGGTCGGCGGTGAGCATGTCCACCGGCGTATCCGAGCGGATGAAGCCGGCGCCGCGCATGTGGTCCACCAGCGTGACGAACGGATCCCAGAAGCCCGCCGTGTTGAGGATGAGGATCGGCTTTCTGTGCCGGCCGAGCTGGGCCCAGGTGAGCTGCTCCACCAGCTCCTCCAGAGTGCCGACGCCGCCGGGCAGGGCCACGAACGCGTCCGCCCGTTCGAACATCAGCCGTTTGCGCTCGTGCATGTCCTCGACCACGATCATCTCTGCCTCGTGGGCGAAGGCGCGTTCGCGGGTCATGAGGAAGCGGGGGATGATGCCGGTGACGGCGCCGCCGGCCAGCGCCACCGCGCTCGCCACCTCGCCCATCAGCCCGATGCCGCCGCCGCCATAGACGAGGCGCACGCCCTCGGCGGCAAGGATGCGCCCGAAACGCCGGGCCTCTTCGGCAAACACCGGATCGCCGCCGGTGGCGGAGCCGCAATACACACAGACGCTGTCGATTCTGGCCATGCGCGCACTTTACCAAACTTGGCGGCCGGTAGGGCAGGCCGCCCGAGGACGAATGGAGCGCGAATAGTGCGCACCCGCGACGGCGGCGTGACGCGGGCGGAGGCAAAGCGCTTGTTCGGTATCCTTCCATCGTCTATCGTCGATTTACGATGAATGCTCCGACCTTCCCAGCCCCGGACCTCGCCGCTGCCGATGAGATGGGTATGGCGCGGGCCGATCTCGCGGCACGCCTGCGCGCGCTCGCTCATCCGGCGCGGCTTGCCATGCTGGAGCGGCTCGCGGGGCAGGAGCGGTGCGTGTGCGGGGAGATCGTGAAGGCGCTGCCCCTTGCGCAGTCCACCGTCTCGCAACATCTGAAGGTTCTCCTCGATGCCGGGCTGATCCGCAGCCGCACTGAGGGGCAGCGGTCCAGCTACTGCCTCGATCGGGCGGCGCTCGATGCGCTGGCTGAAGAGATCGATGCGCTGTTCAAGGCGCTCCGCCGTCCGTCGGGCTGCTGCACCCCCGGCGCTTCGGACCAAAGTTAGGCCATCATGTCAAAGACCCAGAAGCCCGCAGCCCGGCGGGCCGCCGTTTCCTCCGACGCCATGTTCTCCACCCTGCGCAGCCTGTGGCCCTATCTGTGGCCGGCCGACAGGGCGGACCTGCGTGCGCGCGTCGTCGTCACCTTCATGCTGCTGTTCGCCTCCAAGGGCGCCACCATGGCGGTGCCCTTCCTGTTCAAGTGGGCCACCGACGCGCTGACCGCCGAAGTCGCCGCCGGCAAGGCTGCGACACCGGATGTCGGCTTCTGGGCCCTCGTCATCGGCGCGCCGGTGGCGCTGACGCTGGCTTATGGTCTTGGCCGCATCCTCATGGCCGGCGTCACCCAATTGCGCGACGGCCTGTTCGCCAAGGTGGCGCTGAACGCCGTGCGGCGCCTCGCCATGCAGACGTTCGAGCACATGCACGCGCTCTCCCTGCGCTTCCATCTGGAGCGCAAGACGGGCGGCCTGACGCGGGTGCTGGAGCGGGCGCGTTCTGGCATCGAGACCATCGTGCGCATGCTGGCGCTGCAGCTGGCGCCGACCATCGTCGAGCTGGTCATGGTGCTGGGCGTGCTGCTGTTCGCCTTCGACTGGCGCTATGTGGCCGTCGTCTCGGCGACGGTGGTGCTCTATTCGCTCTTCACCTACGTCGCCAGCGAGTGGCGCCTCGCCATCCGCAAGGAGATGAACGAGAGCGACACCGACGCCAACACCAAGGCCATCGACAGCCTGCTCAACTACGAGACGGTGAAGTATTTCGGCGCCGAGCGCTGGGAGACGGCCCGCTACGACCGCTCCATGGCCCGCTACGAGAAGGCGACGGTGAACACCTACACCTCGCTCGCCTGGCTGAATGCCGGGCAGGCGCTCATCTTCTCCATCGGCCTCGCGGCGGTGATGGTGATGTGCGTGCTGGATATCCGCGCCGGGCGGCAGACGGTGGGCTCGTTCGTCATGGTCAACGCCATGATGATCCAGTTCTACATCCCGTTGAATTTCCTCGGCTTCATCTATCGCGAGATCAAGCAGGCCATCGTCGACATCGAGGCCATGTTCGCCGTGCTCCAGGTGGCCCCGGAAGTCACCGACCGGCCGGGCGCGCCGGAGCTCGTGGTCTCGGGCGGCTCGGTGCGGTTCGAGGACGTGCGCTTCTCCTATGACGAGGGCCGGGAAATCCTGAAGGGCATCTCCTTCGAGGTGCCGGCGGGGCGGACGGTGGCCATCGTGGGGCATTCGGGGGCTGGCAAGTCCACGCTCTCGCGCCTGCTGTTCCGCTTCTACGACGTCTCCGGCGGGCGCATCACCATCGATGGTCAGGATCTCAGGGACGTGTCGCAGGAGAGCCTGCGCGCCGCCATCGGTATGGTCCCGCAGGACACGGTGCTGTTCAACGACACCATCGCCTACAACATCCGCTATGGCCGCCCGGCGGCGTCGGATGCCGAGGTTGAGGAGGCGGCAAGGCTCGCCCGCATCGACGGCTTCATCCGCGCCACGCCCAAAGGCTTCAAGACCGAGGTGGGCGAGCGCGGCCTGAAGCTCTCCGGCGGAGAGAAGCAGCGCGTGGCCATCGCCCGCACGCTCTTGAAGGCGCCGCCCATCCTGGTGCTGGACGAGGCGACCTCCGCGCTGGACAGCCATACCGAGAAGGAGATCCAGGACGCGCTCGACCGCGTGTCTGAGGGGCGCACCACGCTGGTCATTGCCCACCGTCTCTCTACGGTGGTGAGCGCAGACGAAATCCTCGTCCTCGCCGATGGCAAGGTCGCCGAGCGCGGGTGCCATGCGGAGCTGCTGGCCAAGGGTGGCCTTTATGCCGCCCTCTGGAACCGCCAGCGGGAGGCGGAGGACGCCGCCGCGGCCCTCGCCCGCGCGCAGGCGGAGGAGGGGCTGGAGATCGTCCCCGCCCGGCATCCCGACGAGGAGGGGATGGACGAGGAGCGGGTGCGCGCGGTGGGCTGATCCCGCGCGCTGCTCCAGCCGGCGTCAGCGCGGCTGGTTGAAGGCCCAGAGCACGCCGAACGGGTCGCGCACCTGCGCATAGCGGGCGCCCCAGAACATATCCTCCGGCGGCATCACCGGCGTCGCGCCGGCCTCCACCGCGCGGGCGAAGGCGGCATCCGTGTCGCCCACATGGAGCGAAAGGTTGAACCCGCCAATCTTCTCCACCGGGCCGGAGCAATATTCCGGATAGGGGTCCGCCAGCATCACCGACGAGCCATTGATGTAGAGGTGGACGTGCATGGTCCGCCCGCTCGCGTCCGGCGGAATGGCGAACACAAGCTCGGCGCCGAGGGCTTGCTTGTAGAACTCGGCCGCCTTCATGGCGCCTTCCACGGTGACATAGGCCGTGACGCCGCCCTTCACCGGAGGCATGGCGGCGGGATCGATGGACGGCATGGTGGTCTCGGCAGTGTCGGACATGCGTTCCTCCTCCGGCGCAGGCGCGCGCCTGTTGTCATGACGGGCGGGTTGCGCCCGTCCCGACAGACTGCTCGCATTTTTTCTCAAGGACGTGACTGGATGAGATCGATCTGGGCGCGTATGTGCTCCGCCTCGGCCGGGGTATTGGCGAGGGCGATGGCGTGGTCGAAGGCGATGCGCGCCTCCTGATGCCGGCCAAGCTCCAGCAGGAATGCGCCTCGGGCACCGAAGAAATGGAAATAGCCGGAGAGCTGTGGTGCCAGCGGCTCGATTATGGCGAGCGCCGCCTCGGCGCCCTTCACCTTGCTGACGGCGACGGCACGGTTGAGCGTCACCACCGGCGAGGGCTGGAGGAATTCGAGCGCCGCATAAAGCGCGTCGATCTGCGCCCAGTCGGTCTCGTCCGGGGTTGCCGCGCGGGCGTGGAGGCCGGCGACGGCCGCCTGGATCTGGTAGGCGCCGGGACGGCGATGACGCATGGCCTTGTCGATGAGCGCCAGCCCCTCCGCAATGCGCTCGCGGTCCCATTTCGAGCGGTCCTGCCGGTCGAGCAGGATGGCCCGGCCGTCGGCATCGAAGCGGGCGGCGGCGCGGGCGTGCTGGAGCAGCATGAGGGCGACGAGGCCCATGATTTCCGGCTCAGTGGGAAACAGGCGCAGCAGCAGCCGGCCGAGGCGGATGGCATCGTCGCACAGGCCCGCGCGGCTGGGCTGGCCGCCGGCCGAATAGCCTTCGTTGAAGACGAGATAGACCATGGCCGCCACCGTCCCCAGCCGCTCGGCGCGCTCGACAGGGCCGGGGGCCTCGAACGGCACGTCGGCCCGCGCGATGCGACCCTTGGCGCGGGTGATGCGCTGCTCCATGGCCGCCTCGCTGACGAGGAAGGCGCGGGCGATTTCCTTCACCGTGAGGCCGGAGACGATGCGCAGGGCAAGCGCGATCTGCTGCGTCGCCGGCAATTCGGGATGGCAGCAAATGAAGAGCAGGCGCAGCACGTCGTCGCGATAGTGGGAATTGTCCAGCCGCTCGGCCAGCGGCGCTTCGGCGTCGTCGAGGTCGGAGAGCTGGTCGTCCGGGGGCAGGGGATCGTGCTTCGCCCGCTTGCGCACCCCGTCGAGGGCGGCGTTGCGGCCGACGAGGATGAGCCACGCGGCGGGATCGCGCGGCGGGCCGTTCACCGGCCAGGTGCGCAGCGCGCGCAGGCAGGCTTCCTGAAACGCTTCCTCGGCGGTGTCGAGATCGCGGAAATAGCGCAGCAGCGCCGCCACCGCCTGCGGCCGGGCGGCGGTGAGGGTGCCGTTCATCCAATCCGGATCCGTGAGGGGGGCGGTGTTCATGTGCCGGTCTTCTGGTCCACCTCGGCGACACGCCGGTCGGGGAAGAAGGCGCGAACCGGCCGGATTTCATAGGTCGCGCCGGGATTGACCTCCGAAAGGTCTCTGACGATCGAGAGCATGTCTTCGAGATCGGTGGCATCGACGAGATAGAATCCCAGCAACTGCTCCTTGGTCTCGGCAAAGGGGCCGTCGATGACGAGGGGGGCATCCTGCGTCTTGCGCAGGGTGGTCGCCGCGGTGGTCGGCAGGAGGCGGAGCGAGGCCCCCATCTTGCCGGCCTTGGTGAGGCGCTCCTGAACCGCCGCGATCTTCGCCATCACGGCGTCGTCCTGCTCCTGGGTCCAGGAACAGACCACGTCTTCTTCATGGTAACAGAGGATGGCGTACATCATCGGTGGGGCTCCCTAGCGTCACGACGAGGACGCGCGAGTATGACCACGGCCGACAGGCCGGGGCAAAATCTGCGACGGGACAGGCGGAAGCGGTGCCGCAGGCGCGCTTGACGCCGCCGGGCCCCGCTTATAGGCCGGAGACATGACGTCGCGCGCCTTCATCGCCGGTTGTGCCGGCCCGAACCTCTCGGCCACCGAGCGCAGCTTTTTCCGGGATGCCGAGCCCTGGGGCTTCATCCTGTTCGCCCGCAACGTGGCGGATCCGGACCAGGTGCGCGCGCTGGTCGCCGACCTGCGCGAGGCGGTGGGCTGGACGGCACCGGTGCTCATCGACCAGGAGGGCGGCCGGGTGCAGCGCCTGCGCCCGCCCCACTGGACCGACGATCCCCCGGCCGAGGCGTTCGGCCGCCTCTATCTCGACGACCCGGTGGCGGCGCTGGAGGCGGTGCGGCTCAATTCGCGGGCGATCGCGGCGGACCTCTACGCCCTCGGCATCGACGTGGACTGCCTGCCCTGTGCGGACCTGCGCCATCCCGATGGCCACGGCATCATCGGCAACCGGGCCTACGGCACTGAGCCGGTCGCGGTTGCGGCGCTGGCGCGGGCGGCGGCGGTGGGCCTGATGGAGGGCGGCGTTCTGCCGGTTCTCAAGCACATTCCCGGCCATGGTCGCGCGCCCGTGGACAGCCACGAGAGACTGCCCGTCGTCACCGCCAAGCGGGGCGAGCTGGAAGGCATGGATTTCGCCGCCTTCCGCGAGCTGTCCGATCTGCCCCTCGGCATGACCGCCCATGTGGTCTACGCCGATATCGACCCCGACCGCCCCGCCACCACCTCGCCAGTGGTGCTGTCCGAGGTGGTGCGGGGCTCCATCGGCTTCGACGGCCTGCTGATGAGCGACGACCTCTCCATGGGGGCGCTGGCAGGCACCATGGAATCCCGCAGCCGAGATGCGCTGGCGGCGGGCTGCGACATGCTTCTCCACTGCAACGGCAAGATGGAGGAGATGGAGAAGGTCGCCGCCTCCGCCCCCGTCCTCACCGGCGAGGCCTATGCCCGTGCCGCCAAGGCCCTGTCGCTGCGGGTGGTGCCCGATCCGGTGGATGCGAAGGCGCTGCGGGCCGCCGTCGCGGCCCAGCTCAAGACGGTGGGCTGACCCGTGACGGGGCCGACCTCGGGGCCGATCTCCGGCGAGGCCGGCCCGGACGCCTTCGAGATCGGTACGGACCGCGCGCCCCCCGCTTCCGACGAGACCTTCGTGGTGGACGTGGATGGCTTCGAGGGCCCCCTCGACCTCCTTCTCGCGCTGGCGCGGACGCAGAAGGTCGATCTTTCCCGAATCTCGATCCTCGCCCTCGCCGACCAATACCTCACCTTCATCGAGGAGGCCCGGCGCGGCCGGCTTGAATTGGCGGCCGACTATCTGGTGATGGCGGCATGGCTCGCCTACCTGAAGTCGCGCCTGCTGCTGCCTGCACCGCCGCAGGAGGAAGGTCCGAGCGCGGAGGAAATGGCCGCCGCCTTCGCCCGGCGCCTGAGGCATCTGGAGCGCATCCGCCGCGCCGCCGCGCAGCTGATGGCGCGCCCGCAGATGGGCCGCGACGCCTTCGCCCGCGCCCTTCCGCCGCCCTCCAAGGAACCGCTCTATACCGTCTACACGGCCACCATCTACGACCTGCTCACCGCCTATGCCCGCCAGCGCCAGACCAAGGCGCTCTCCCACGTCACGCTCAAGACCCGCACGGTGTGGTCCCTCGCCGAGGCCCGCGCCCGGCTGGAGCGGCTGCTCGGGGCGGATGTGGTGGGCGAATGGATGCGGCTCGACCAATTCCTGCTAGATTACATGGCGACGCCCGAGCAGCGGGCGACCGCGCTCGCGTCGAGCTTCTCGGCCAGCCTGGAGATGGTGCGCGAGGGCATGCTGGACATTCGCCAGGATGCCCCCTTCGCTCCCCTGTGGCTGCGCCCGCGCGCCGAAGAGCCGGAGCCCCTTTTGCCGTTCGACCCGCCCGACCCGGCGCTCGGAGAGGAGAGATGACCCGTTCCGCCCCGCGCATCGACCTGTTCGACGTGCGTCCGGAGGACGAGCGCGCCTATGCCTTCGCGCGCGATCTGAGGGCCATCGAGGCGCTTCTGTTCACCTCGCCGCTGCCGGTGGATGCCAAGGCCATGAAGCCGCACCTCTCGGCTGATGCCGATATCGGCGCGCTGATGGAAGCGCTGACGGCCGATTACGCCCGGCGCGGCGTGAATATCGTGAAGGCCGCCGGCGGCTGGATGCTGCGCACGGCGCCGGACCTCGCCCGCGTCGTCGCCGGCCCGGTGCCGGAGGCGCGCAAGCTTTCCCGCGCGGCCATCGAGGTCCTGGCCATCGTCGCCTACCACCAGCCGGTCACCCGCGCGGAGATCGAGGAGATTCGCGGCGTCTCCACCTCCAAGGGCACGCTCGACGTGCTGCTGGAGACCGGATGGGTGCGCCTGCGTGGCCGCCGCAAGGCGCCGGGGCGTCCGGTGACCTACGGCACGACACCGGCCTTCCTCGTGCAGTTCGGCCTCGACGCGGTGCAGGACCTTCCCGGCCTCGACGAGCTGAAGGGCGCCGGCCTTATCGACGGGCGCATCCCCGCCGGCTTCGCCATTCCCCTGCCGTCCGACGATCCGGGCCTGCGCGAGGACGAGGAGGCGCTGGAGCCGGACATGCTGGATTTCCACCTCTCCCCGCCGCCGGAGGATGAGGAGCCGGGTGCGGCCGAGCCCGAAGATGAGCGTGACGCGTGAGGAGGCGGTTCTGGCTGACGAGATCGAGACCCTGGGGATGACCCGCAGCCGCACACCCGCCGCCTTCGCCAAGGGCCTCTCCTTCGAGGCCGTGCAACTCGCTTATGGCGACGTCGCCGCCGTGCGCGGCGTGAGCCTCGCGGTGGAGCCGGGGGAGGTTTTGTGCCTGCTCGGCCAGTCCGGCTGCGGCAAGACCTCGCTGCTGCGCCTGGCCGCCGGCATCGAGCAGCCGGACCGCGGCCGCATCCTCATCGACGGCGCGGTCGTGGCGGGGCAGGGGACTTTCGTGCCGCCGGAGCGGCGCGGCGTGGGGCTGGTGTTCCAGGACTATGCCCTGTTCCCCCACCTCACCAACCTCGAGAACGTCATGTTTGGCCTCAATGGCCTGAAGCGGGCCGAGGCGACGCGCGCGGCGCGCCTCGCGCTGGCGCGGGTGGACCTCGCTGATCTCGCCGACGTCTATCCCCACGAATTGTCCGGCGGCCAGCAGCAGCGCGTGGCGCTGGCCCGGGCGCTGGTCTT
>JAEWBL010000555.1 GCA_023391175.1 Pseudomonadota bacterium | reverse complement strand
GTGCGCTCGGCCGCGCGAAGTTTCGCGGACCTTGAGCGCGGGTTGCCTGCCACTTCGTCGGGACCGGGCTCTACGGCTCCCTTCGCCACGAGGCGGAAGGAGGGCTCCGGCCCTTCCGCTTGCGGCTGGTGGCGCGAGGCGGACGGTGCCTTTGACCGGTGTGACAGAAAAGTCTTAACGATCCTGTCCTCCAGGGAATGGAAGGTGACGACCACCAGCCGCCCCCCCGGCCTGAGCGCCCGCTCGGCGGCGGCGAGAGCGTCCACAAGCTCCTGCAATTCCTCGTTCACGGCGATGCGCAGGGCCTGAAACGTGCGGGTGGCGGGATGCACCTCGCCCGGCTTCGCCCAGACCACGCGCGAGACGATCTCGGCAAGTTGTGCCGTGCGGGTGATGGGCGCCTCTTCCCGCGCCTTCACGATGGCCTTGGCGATGGCGCGCGAATGGCGCTCCTCGCCGAAGGTCCAGATGATGTGGGCGAGGCGGACTTCATCGAGCGTGGCGCAGAGGTCGGCCGCCGAAAGGCCGTCCGCGCCCATGCGCATGTCGAGCGGCCCGTCGCGGCGGAAGGAGAAGCCGCGCTCCGCCTCGTCGAGCTGCATGGAGGAGACGCCGATGTCCAGCACCACCCCGTCGAGCGGCTCGAAGTCCTGCTCGGCGGCGATCTCGTCAAGGCGTGAGAAGCGGTCCTGCACGAGGAGGAGGCGCTTGCCCGAGGCTTCCACCAGCGTCTGCCCGGCGGCGATGGCCGTGGGGTCGCGGTCGATGGCGAGCACCTGGCAGTCTGCCGCGGCGAGGATGGCGGAGGTGTAACCTCCCGCGCCGAAGGTGCCATCCACATAGTGGCCGGCGTCCTTCGGCGCGAGGTGCGCGAGAACCTCGCGGAGCATCACCGGCAGATGACGGGCCGGTCCGCCAGCGGCGTCGGCGGGGCCGACCCCGTGGCCCGTCGTCATGTCCGTTCGCCCCTCGGGTTCTCCGCTCGGGAGCCGATGGCCTGGCGCAGCTCGCGCACCCGTCGGGTGGCCTCCGCGAGATGTGCCTTCAGCCGCTCCGGTTCCCAGATCCGGAACTTGTGTCCCATGCCCACGAACGCCACCTGGTCGGCAATCGCTGCGTGGGCCTTCAAACTCTCCGTCAGCACCACCCGGCCCTCCGGATCGATGCGCAGTGTCTCGCTGGTGCCGTAGAGGGCGGCGGCCAGCTCCTCGCGCGCCTCGGAATAGGGCGGGTAGCTGTCGATCAGCGCGTCGATCTCGCCGACCAGACGGTTGCCGCCGGCATCCAGCGCCGGTTCCGCAAGGCTCGGATGGCAATAGAGACCGTCCGTGCCGTCCTTCATCAGCACCGTCCGATAGGGCGCGGGGATGGAGACCCGGCCCTTGGCGTCAAGGCGCATCGTGTAGGTGGACACGAAGCGGTCCATGGCGCCCGGGTGCCCTCGTGTTGCAACGGGCGCCGTTCAAGGCCGCCCGCGTGACGGTCGAGACCGTCCATCCTGTTTATGGGTATCTATGGGTTATCATGGGCTGACATGGGCCGTCAATGAAACGGCATGGGTGCCGCTGTCCCGGAATGGGACCTTCTCGGCGCTCCACGGAGAACATGGCGCGAACGAATCGCGTGCGAATCGGAGGAGGTCTTCTCTTCTCCTTCCGTTCCCGCCCGCCGGCGGCCGCCTTGCCCCCGCCCCCTTGCCCATGGCCATATGCGCCACCGGCCGCAGGGGGCCGGCCATAGGGGCGTCCCATGATCGAGATCGGTCCCAACCTGTTCGTGCTGGTGCTGCTGGTGCTGGCGGTGGCGGTGGTCTTCTCCGGCGTGAAGACGGTGCCGCAGGGCTACCAGTACACGGTGGAGCGCTTCCGCCGGTACACCAAGACGCTGATGCCCGGCCTCAACCTCATCGTTCCGTTCATCGATCGCATCGGCAACCGCGTGAACGTGATGGAGCAGGTGATCGACGTTCCGAGCCAGGAGGTCATCACCAAGGACAATGCCACCGTGACGGTGGACGGCGTGGTGTTCTTCCAGGTGTTCGATGCCGCCCGCGCCTCCTACGAGGTCGCGCGGCTCGACACCGCAATCCTCGCGCTCACCATGACCAACATCCGCACGGTCATGGGTTCCATGGACCTCGACCAGCTCCTGTCACACCGCGACGAGATCAACGTGCGCCTGCTGGCGGTGGTGGATGCGGCGGCCTCGCCCTGGGGCATCAAGATGACCCGCATCGAGATCAAGGACATCGTGCCGCCCCGCGATCTGGTGAACGCCATGGCCCGCCAGATGAAGGCCGAGCGCGAGAAGCGCGCCGTGATCCTCGAGGCCGAGGGCCAGCGCCAGTCGGCGATCCTGAAGGCGGAAGGGCAGAAGCAGGGGCAGATCCTGCAGGCCGAGGGCCGTCGCGAGGCCGCCTTCCGCGACGCCGAGGCGCGCGAGCGGCTGGCGCAGGCCGACGCCAAGGCCACCGAAATGCTGTCTGTCGCGGTGGCGAGCGGCGATCCGGCGGCGCTCAACTATTACATCGCCGAGAAATACGTGAAGGCATTCGAGACCATGGGTGCCGCGCCCAACCAGAAGGTGGTCCTAATGCCTTATGAGGGCACGGCGCTGCTCTCCTCCCTCGCCGGCATCGGCGAGATCGCCAAGGGCGCATTTGGAGGGGGCGCGTTCGGACCCGGCGTTGCGGCGACCTCCGCCGGGCCGGAGCGCCCGGCCAGCCGGCGGCCCACCGGCCCCGCGACCCTGCCGCCCCGGGAGGATTGAGCCCATGCCGCTCCTGACCCATCTCGGCCCCTGGGCCTGGTTCGTCCTCGGCGGCGTGCTGCTGGTGGCGGAGATCACGGCGCCGGGCGCCTTCCTGCTGTGGCTCGGCCTTGCCGCGCTGGTCACCGGCGCCATCGCCTATGGGGTCGCGCTGGCGTGGCAGGCCGAGGTGCTGGTGTTCGCCGCGCTGGCGGTGGTGGCGGTCCTCGTCGGCCGGCGCATCAGCCCCCCGCCGGGCAA
>JAEWBL010000537.1 GCA_023391175.1 Pseudomonadota bacterium | reverse complement strand
CGTTGAAGGAGGTTGAGGCGGTGCCGATGAGGCCGATGTTGTGCGTCACCACCGAGAGGGCGGACAAAAGGGTCAGCGGCTCGAAGCCCACGTTGCGCGAGGTGCGGTGCACCGAATCAAGGTTCGTGTCGCGCACGCCGAGGGAGTCGGAGAGGAAGATGGCGTCGAGCTTGGCCGCCTCGGCGAGGCGCGCGAGACGCAGATAGTGGTCCACCCGGACGTTTGCATTCGCGGTGGCGCGGGGATGCCGCCAGCCGGCAATGTGGTGGCCGTCCGTCATCAGGAAGGCACCGAGCTTGATCTGTCGCGTCTTGGTCATCTGTCGCCTCCAGGGGGCGAAATCTCTGGCGGGTCGCGCGCCGCGACGGGGCAGGATCGGCGGGCGGACGGTTGGACTGCGGCGGCCGGAGAGGCCGGTTCGAGGGAGCATCCAACAGTAATATGATAATTTCAATCTGTTTTATATGAATTTGACGCTTGCGACCGCATGCCTTGCGCCGGTCGAGCGGTCAACTCATTGAGTACAAGATGAAAACCTGTTCGGGCCCGCCGACGTGGATGGCCGGAACAAGCCCGGCCATGACGCGTCCTGCGGTGGCTGCGCTTAGCCACATCCGGGCTATTGCGCGCCTCGCCCCCTCAGCGCAGGCCGAACCCAGCGCGGTGAGCGCATCGCGGATGCGGTCGCGGCCGGCGAGGGAGGAGGCGCCCTTCACCCGCGGCAGAGCTGCGGCGATCCAGCCGATCTCGGGGATCTTCTGGCCCTTCTGGAAGGCCTTCAGCGCCGCTTCGTAATGGTCGAGCGCATCCTGCGGCAGGCGCGCGTCATAGCGCTCGCGGTGGAGCACGAGGCGCTGGGAAATGCGCGGCTTCACATCCGCCGGCCGGTCGGGATCGGGATGGCCGATGGCGAGGCCGAACACGCCCACCACGTTGGGCGGCAGGCCCAGCAGTTCGGCCAATTCAACCGGCCGGTTGCGCAGCGCGCCGAGATAGACGCCGCCGAGGCCGAGGGATTCCAGCGCCACCAGCGCATTCTGCGCCCCCAGAGCGGCGTCGATGAAGCCGACGAACAAGGTTTCCAGAAAGCCCAGCGCGTCGGTGGGGTGGGCGTTGCGGCGGCCGATCTCCTCCAGCCGCGCGAGGTCGGCGAGCCACACCAGCACCAGCGGCGCCTCGACGACATGCCTCTGCCCGCCGGCGATCTCGGCGAGGCGCGCTTTGGTGGCCGGGTTCTCCACCGCCACCACGCTGAAGGTCTGGAGGTTCGAGGAGGACGGCGCCGACTGCGCCGCCGCCACCAGCGTTTCCAGCAGTCCCTCCGGCAGGGGCTCCCGCGTGAAGGCGCGCACGCTGCGGTGGTTCAGCAGGCCGGCGATGGTGTCGTTGAGGAGGATTGAGGCCGGCGCCTCGGCCGCGCCATAGCGGGCCTCCAGCAGGGCACGGGCGGCGGCGGCTTCATCGGGCGCGAGGGTGGCGCCGGCGGCGGCAGTGTCGGTCATGCGGGCAAGCTCCATGGGACGGCGCCGCGAACGGCGCCCAAATGCGATCAGGCCGTGGCGCGCGGCTTCTCGGCGACGGCCGCCGCGTTCCGGCGGAAGCCGGCGGCGGGGTGGGTGTCGGGCAGGAGGGGGCCACGGTGGAACAGCTTCTCGCGCAGGGTACCCTCATCGTAGGACGTCTTGTAGACGCCACGGTCCTGAAGCTCCGGCACCACGAGGTCCACGAAGGATGCCAGCGTCTCGTGGGAGACAAGGCGGTTGAGGTTGAAGCCGTCCACGTCCGTGTCGCGCACCCAGGAGATGATCTCGTCCGCCACCTCGCCGGGAGAACCGACGATGAAGGGCGCGCGGGCGCCGGTGGCGGAGAGGGTGGCGAGGTCCTTCACCTTCAGCGGCTCGGCGCTGCGCAGGGTGAGGTTTTCCAGCGTGGACTGGATCGCATTGCTCTTCACGTAGGAGATGGCCTCCTCCGGGTCGAGGGTGGAGAGGTCCACGCCCGTCCAGCCGGAGAGCAGCGCCAGCTGCCCGGCCGTGTCCACATACTGGGCATACTCCGCCAGCCGGTCGAAGGCCTCGGCGCGGGTGGGCGCGACGATCACCGTCGCACCGGGGAACATGCGGATGTCGTAGGGATCACGCCCGAAGCTCGCCGCCACCGTGCGCACGGCGCGCACCGCCTCGGCGAGGATGGGGCGGGTCTGGCCGTTGAGGAAGATGGCCTCCGAATGCTTCGCCGCGAACAGCCGTCCCCGGCCCGAAGTGCCCGCCTGATAGAGCACCGGCGTGCGCTGGGGCGAGGGCTCGGCGAGCTGGATGCCATCGACCTGGTAGTAGGGGCCGTTGTGGCGGATCCGGTGGACCTTGGACGGGTCGGTGAAGACGCGGGCGGCGCGGTCGCGGCGCACGGCCCCCTCCTCCCAGCTGCCTTCCCAGAGCTTGTAGACGGCGGCGAGGAAATCCTCCGCCGCCTCGTAGCGGGTGTCATGGTCGCGGTTCTGCTTGTCGCCCATGCCGCGGGCGCCGCTGTCCAGATAGCCGGTGACGATGTTCCAGCCCACGCGGCCCTTGGTGAGATGGTCCAGCGTCGCGAAGCGACGGGCGAACTGGTAGGGGTGCTCGTAGGTGAGGTTGGCGGTGACGCCGAAGCCGATGTGCTTCGTGGCGTGCGCCATGCTCGGCACCACGAGGGCCGGGTCGATGTCCGGCGTCTGCGCGGCGGAGATCAGCGCCGCGTCCGGGCTGTTGCCATAGACGTCGTAGACGCCGAACACGTCGGCGATGAACACACCGTCGAACAGGCCGCGCTCGGCGGTGACAGCCAAGTCGATCCAGTAATCGAGGCTGTTGTAGTCGAAGGCGCGGTCGCGCGGATGCGCCCACAGGCCGGCCCAGGTGTGGCCGGGCGAGGCCATGTTGAAGGCGTTGAAGCGGATGTCGCGGTTGAGCGGTTTCGTGGTCATGGCAGCGTCCGCCCTCAGCTGTAGAGCGGGGTCGGCGTGATGACGCCGTTGAGGGCGTAATTGCCCACCTCGCGGGATTTGTAGACCACCGGATCGTGCAGGGTGTGGGTGCGGATGTTGCGCCAGAAGCGGTCGTAGCCGTAATGGCCGGCGGTGGCGCGGGCGCCCATCAGCTCGAAGATGCGGGAGGTGACCTCCAGCGCCGTGCGGCTGGAATGCACCTTGGCGGCATAGATGGCCGCGGCGGCGAGATTGCGCTCGTCCGGGGTGATGGCATTGCCCAGCGCGGCCGCCGCCTCGAAGCGCGCATTGGCCACGTCCGCCAGCGCGATGGAGGCGCGCAGCTCCACGTCGAGATTGCCGTAATGTTCGAGGATGTAGGGGTCGAGCCGTGCCGCCTCGACGCCGGACGCCTGCCACGGCCGGGACACCTCGCGGATGTAACGGTTGGCCTCGGCCAGCGCGCCCTCGGCGAGGCCGATGTAGAAGTTCACGATCAGCAATTGGTGGAAGGGCACCACGAGGTTGGTGCGCGGCGGCGGCGGGGCGGCGGGATCGCCGAGGATTTCGTCGGGGCCGATCTTCACGTCAGCGAAGGTGATGGTGCCGCTCTCCGACAGGCGCTGGCCGAAGGCATCCCAGTCGTTGCCGTGGGTCACGCCCTCCCGGTCGCCGGGCACGACGAGCACGGCGAAGCCGTCGCCGAGCTGCGCACGCAGGGTGATGATATCCGCCAACGCGGCATTGGAGGCGAAGGTCTTGCGGCCGGTGAGGCGATAGCCATCCGCCCCCTCCGCCAGCCGCGACTCCGGATCGCGCGGGTTGGACGCGCCGCCCCAGAACCAGCGTCCCGCCACCGAGGCCCGCGCCAGCGCCGCCGCCTGCTCGGGCCGCGCCCGCCACAGGGCGTTGGTGAGGTGGAGATAGTGGTAGGCGAGCAATTGGGCGATGGAGGCATCCGCCCGGCCGATCACCCGCACGGCGAGGAGCGCGTCGGCGAACGATCCGCCGCCCCCGCCGTGCTCGGCCGGGTAGAGCAGTTCGAGCAGCCCCGCCTCGCGCAGCAGCGCGAGTTCGCGCTTGGGCGAGGCGCCGATGCGGTCGCGCTCGGCGGCATCGGGCGCCAAAGCGTCGGCGACGCTCTGGGCTCGGGCGATCCAGTCCACCCGCTCCGGCACGGCCGGCGCGAGGGACAGATGGGACGGGCGGGCGGCGGGCGGGTTCATGGGTCAACGCTCCTCGATTGGGTTCCGGCAGGCGCGCTCACCAGGTGGGGATGAGGCTGCCGTTGAACTTGGCGAGGGTGAAGTCCTTCACCGGCTGGGACCGGTAAACCTGGATGAACTTGGCGATGCGCGGGTCATCCTTGCGGTCCTCGCGGGCGGCGAAGACGAGCGTGAAATAGGGCTTGGATTCCTCCAGCGTCGTCTCTGCCAGCAGCGCGCTCTTCAGCTGCAGGCCGGCGAGATAGGCATAGTTGGAGGAGACGAAGGCGGCGGCCACGTCGTCCAGCGAGCGCGGCAGCTGGGCGGCGTCGATCTCGACGATCTTGAGGTTCTTCGGGTTCTCCGCCACGTCCAGCACGCTGGCGTAAAGGCCCGAGCCCGGCTTCAGCTTGATGAGCCCGGCCTTCTGGAACAGGAGCAGCGCGCGCCCGCCATTGGTGGGATCGTTGGGAATGGCGATCTTCGAGCCGGCCGGAATGTCGGCGAAGCTCGTATACTTCTTGGAATAGAGACCGGCGGGCACGAGGATGGATTCATCCAGGGCGACGATGGTGTAGCCGCGCGTCTTCACCTGATTGGCGAGATAGGGCCGGTTCTGGAAGTTGTTGAGGTCGATGTCGCCGGCCTGCAGCGCCGCATTGGGCTGGTTCCAGTCGGTGAACTCGATGATCTCCGCCTTCACCCCCTGCTCGGCCGAGAGCTTCGCCGCCTCGCGCAGGATGTCGCCGTAGGGCCCGGCCGAAACGCCGATCTTCAGCGGCTTGTCGGCGGCGGCGGACGGCGCCTGCGCATTGGCGCCGGTGCCGAGCGCGAACAGGGCAAGGCCCGAGAAGAGGAGGGCCGCGAAGGGGGAGCGGAAGCGGGAGGTCATGGATCGATCCTGGTTCATGAAGGGGCGGAAGCGCGCGCGAACCCTGCGCCCCCGCACGGGCGGAGACGCGAAGCGTGGCGTTCGGATCGGCGCGCCTTCTATATTCGATAAAACTTATAGAATTAATTTGCATACCTCGCCGGCAGTGTCTATCCCCTTTTCGACATGCCCCTTCCGACGCCGGGAACCCCCATGAACAAGCCCGTCATCCCCCTCCCCGCCCAGCCCGCTCCTGCCGCGCCCACCCGGCGCCGCTCGGCCGATCCCGCCGACTGGCGCGACCTGTTCGCGCAGATCGGCGCCGGCTCCAGCGAGCGCGAGCGCGACCGGGTGCTGCCGTTCGAGGCGGTTGATCTCTTGAAAGCAGCCGGCTTCGGCGCGCTCAGGCTCGCGGAGGCGGACGGCGGGGCGGGCGCGACCTTCCGCCAGACCTACAAGCTGGCGCTGGACCTCGCGGCGGCCGACGCCAACGTGGCGCACATCTTCCGCAACCACTTCACGGTGGCCGAGCAATATGCGCGCCGGCCCTACGATGCGAAGAGCAGGGGCTGGCAGAAGGAGGTGGCGGCGGGCGGCATCTTCGGCCTCGCCTCCACCGAATCCGGCGACAAGCCGGCCGGCGGCTTCGCGCCCGACACGCGGCTCGACCCCGAGGGCGACGGCTTCCGCCTCAATGGCGTGAAGTATTACAGCACGGGCACCCTCTTCGCGGATTCCATGCTGATCCGCGCGGCGACCGCGGACGGACGGGTGGCGGCGGTCATCATCCCCACGCGGCGGGAAGGCATCGAGATCGTGGACGACTGGGACGGCGCCGGCCAGCGCCTCACCGCCTCGGGCACCACGCGCTACCACAACGTGCGGGTGGAGGCCGACGAGGCGGTGTTCGACACCCCCGGCCTCGGCTACGGCCTCGCCTATTCCAACACGCAGGCGCAGCTCTTCCTCACCACCGTGGTGGCGGGCATCACGCGCGGTGCGCTGGAGGATGCCATCGCTCTGGTGAAGCGGCGCAAGCGCAGCTTCTATTACGCGCCGGTGCCGACCCCCGCCGACGACCCCTTCCTGCATCAGGCCGTGGGCCAGCTCGCGGCCAATGCTTTTGCCGCCGAGGCGGTGATCCTCGCGGCGGCCGAGACCCTCGACCGCGCGAGCGATGCCCGGGACCGCGGCGAGGACGCGCAGGCGCTCGCCGCAGAGGCGGCGAAGGCCGCGGCGCAGGCGAAGCTGGTGGTGGACGATCTTGCCCTGAAGTCCGGCTCTCTGCTGTTCGAGACCGGCGGCGCCTCGGCCACCGAACGGGCCGTCAACCTCGACCGCCACTGGCGCAACGCCCGCACCATCGCCTCGCACAATCCTTCGAGCTACAAGGCGAAGGCCATCGGCGAACTGCTGGTGAAGGGCACGCCGCTGCCGGCCAAGGGCTTCTTCTGAGGGCTTCCTCTGATCCGGCGTCTTACGTCACGAGATCATGGCCCCGCCGCACCGGCGGGGCCATTTCTTTTAAGGGTCACGCCGCCGGAAAGGCGCCCTCGAACACGGTCTCGTCGAGCGGGCGCCGGCCGCTCGGGGTCTCGCCCTTGTGGAAGCTCTCCGGCAGCAGGGACTTGTCGCCGCGACGGCCGAGCGCGATGGCGATCTCCACCTCGTAATCGTCCGGCACCTTCAGGTCCGTGCGGGTCTTCTCCACATCGAAGCCGCCGATGCCGTGGGCGTGCCAGCCGAGCTTCGTCGCCTGCAGCGCGAGGTTTGCCCAGGCCGCGCCGGTGTCGAACGAATGGCTGCGCGCGACGATCACATCGCTCGTCCCAGGCCGCACGAAGGTGCGCGCCGACACGGCGATGATGAGCACCGCCGCATTCTGCGCCCACTGCTGGTTGAACGGGTTGAGCAGGCCGAGGAAGGTCGCGAACTCAGGCGTGCCACGGCGCGCATAGAGGAAGCGCCAAGGCTGGGAATTGAAGCTGGACGGTGCCCAGCGCGCAGCCTCGAAGATGGACTTCAGCTCGGCGGCCGGAATCTCCTCCCCGGTGAAGGCGCGGGGGGACCAGCGCTCCAGGAACAGGGGCTCGACGGGGTGCTCGCTCTGGCGCGGTGCAACGGCAATGGTCATGGGGCAAATCCTCTGGTTGGGAACGGATGAGCGTCACAGCCTCAGGCCGGCCTGCTTCAGCAGGGGCAAGATGGCTGTGGCGAAATGGTCAAGGTCGGCCGCGAAGTCATAGAAGTTGAGCTGCACGCCGTCGATGCCGGTCTTCTTCAGCGCGGCGAGCTGATCCACCACCTCTTCGGGCGAGCCGATGATCTCGATGTTGCCACCGAGGTTCAGCCCCTGCTTGTGCTTGGGGTCGCGCCGGCCGAGCCAGGCCACCGCATCGCTGTCATAGCCGCGATGGCCGAAGGACGTGTGGGTGGGCGCCGGCACCCCGGCGGCGATGGCGCGGGCATACTCATGCGCCTCCGCCGAGGTGTCGCGGCTGACGATGATGGGGTTGATGATGGCCTTCACCTCCCGCCCCTTCGCCCGCGCCCGCCCCTTGATGGCGGCGATGTGCGCCGGCAGCGTCTCCAGCGCGCTCTCGATATGCGCGCCACCGGGCGAGGTGAGGAAAACGAGGTCCGAATGGCCCGCCGCGAAGTCGATGCCGGCGTCCGAGCCGGTGGCGGTGACGAGGATCGGGCGGCCATAGAGGGGCTTCGGCGTGATGTAGCCGTTGACGATCTTCCACGGGTTCAGCCGGCCCTCGACGGAATAATTCTCCGTGTCGCTCCACAGGCGGTGGAGCACGTCGAACAGTTCGCCCGACATGTCGTAGCGCCGGTCATGCTCGATGCGGTTCCAGCCGAACATCTTGTGCTCGATGGCGCGGTGGCCGGTGACGATGTTGATGCCCCAGCGCCCCTTGGAGATGTGGTCGAAGGTGGCTCCGATCTTGGCGATGTGCAGCGGGTGCCACGGCCCGTAGAGCACATGCAGGGTCGAGATGAGCAGGATGTTCTTCGTGGTGGCTGCCATGGCACCCAATGCCACGAAGCTGTCCAGCGAGGCCTCCCCGTCATAGCCGCCCTTGGGCAGCCACTGGGTGCGCGAGAAGGCGATGTCGAAGCCCAGCGCGTCGGCCTTCTGCACGAGGGCGGAATTGTAGTCCCAGGTCCAGGTGTTGCTGGTGGGATGATCGGAAAAGTGGATGTCCTGAAGGTTCAGGAACAGGCCCAGCATCAGCGGCTGGCGGGCCGAGCGGGAGAGCGGGCTGTCGGGAAAGTCGAGCGGACCGCGCAGGAGCGGGGCGTCGGACGGGGCGGCGAGAGCGGACATGACGGACCTCACAGGAGGACGGAACGTGCCCCGGCCCCTCCCCCGAGCGACCGGGAGAGGGGCCGGATCCGTGCCCGCCCGCCTGGGGAGCGGACGGGCGCGACGAAAAGGCGAAGCGTCAGGCGGTGGCGCGCGCCGCCTCGGCAAACTGGCTCCCGGGCCGCGGCAGGCCGTAATGCTCGCGCAGCGTCCGGCCGGTGTACTCCGTGCGGAACAGCCCGCGCTTGCGCAAGATGGGCACCACCTGCGAGGCGAACAGATCGAAGCCGGCGGGGTACCACGGCGGCATCACATTGAAGCCGTCCGCCGCGCCGCTCTCGAACCAGAGCTGGATCTCGTCGGCGATCTTCTCCGGCGTGCCGACCACCACATAATGGCCGCGCGCCCCGGCGAGGCGGTCGATGAGCTGGCGCAGCGTCGGCTTCTCCCGCCGCACGATGTCCACCACCAGCTGGAAGCGGCTCGCCACCTGCTTCGCGGGGCCGACGTCCTTGAAGGCGTCCAGCTCCACCACCGCATTGAGGGGGTGACCGGAGAAGTCCACGCCGGTGATCTGCTTCAACTGCGAGATGGAATATTCCGGCTGAATGAGGTCGCTGAACGCCTCGTGCAGCTGGCGCGCTTCCGCCTCGGTGGAGCCGATATAGGGGCTGATGCCGGGCAGGATCTTCACATGGTCCGGATTGCGCCCGAGGCCCGCCGCCTGCTTCTTGATGTCGGCATAGAAGGCCTTGGCGCTCTCCACCGTCTGGTGAGCGGTGAAGATGGCTTCCGCATAGCGCGCCGCGAACGAGCGCCCGTCGTCGGAGGAGCCCGCCTGCACATAGACGGGACGGCCCTGCGGCGTGCGCGGGGTGTTGAGCGCGCCCTTCACCCGGTAGTGCCGGCCCACATGCTCGATGGGGTGGATCTTCGCGTCATCCGCGAACAGGCCGGAGACGGGATCGGCGACAAGCGCGTCGTCCTCCCAGCTGTCCCAGAGCTTGGTCACCACGTCCACGAACTCGGCCGCGCGGGCGTAGCGCTCGGCATGGCTCGGGGTCTCAGCGAGGCCGAAATTGGCGGAGGCCTGCGGCACGGCGGTGGTGACGATGTTCCAGCCCGCGCGCCCGCCGGAGAGATGATCCAGCGAGGCATAGAGGCGGGCGAGATTGTAGGGCTCGTAATAGGTGGTGGAGGCGGTGCCGATGAGGCCGATATGGGTGGTGGCCGCCGCGATGGCCGAGAGCCAGGTGAGCGGCTCCAGCCGGAAGCGCGAGGCGTAGCGGATATTGTCCACCTGCGCCGGCCCGTCGGCGAAGAACACCGCATCGAGCTTCGCCGCTTCGGCCGAGCGGGCGAGGTCCTGGTAGAAGGTGATGTCCAGCAGCCGGTCCGGCCGCGCGCCGGGATAGCGCCAGCCGGCCTCGTGGTGGCCGCCGGGATAGATGAACAGGTTGAGGACGAGCTGCCGGCGCGCCTGCGGGGCGGGGGTCGAGATAAGTGCCATTGGGATCTCTCCTGTGATCGCTCAAGGCGTGAAGGGGCAGAACATTCGGTTTTTTCAGCCGACGCGGGCGGCGACGCGCGTAGCCACGCGCTCTTGCACCCGCGCGGCCGCATCGGCGCCGCCGGTGTGGGGCACGCGGCCCTCAACCGGGTGGCTGGGGTCGGTGTAGAATTTCGTGGACACGTGCCCGTCCGGCACGAGGGAGGCCACCAGCGCCTCGTCGGCGGCGGTGAAGCCATAGTCGAGGGCGGCGACGTAATCGTCCCACTGGGCGTCCGTGCGTGGCCCGGCGATGGCCGAGGTGACGAGGCTGTTGTTCAGGACCCATGAGAGGGCAAACGTCGCCGCGGGAATGCCGGCCTCGGCCGCATGGCGGGCGATGGTTTCGGCGATATCGATGGATTCCGCGCGCCACTCCGTCT
>JAEWBL010000529.1 GCA_023391175.1 Pseudomonadota bacterium | reverse complement strand
GGGATGGCGTTGGCCTATGCCTTCGGCTCCGTGCTGCTCGGCTTCGGCGGCGTCTGGGCCGGCATCATGCTGGTGCGCAGCCTGACGTGATTTTGGCGTTGCCACGCTCACGCGCCGCGCGGGCTTTGGGGGCGTTGCCCACGCTCAGGCGCCGCGCGGGCTGGGGCGCGCGCAGGACTTTCGGCGAGACGGTGGCCATGGCGCGGTGAAAGCTCTATTGCTGCGGCATAAAGGGTTTGCGCGAGGACTAGGGCAAAGATGGCTGTCGTGACCAGAACCGTGGCCGAGGACGAGGCGGGCATGCGCCTCGACCGCTGGTTCAAGGTGCATTATCCCGACCTCTCGTTCGGGCACCTGCAGAAGCTGGTGCGCACGGGACAGGTGCGGGTGGACGGCGGCCGGGTGAAGACCTCCTCCCGCGTCGAGCCGGGCCAGAGCGTGCGCGTACCGCCGCTCGGAACCGACGAGCCCGAGGCAGCGGCCGCGCCGGCAAAGGGCGCGCGCACCAGCGAGGCCGGCAAGGAGGGCGCACGCACGGCCCCCGCCGAGCCCGGCGCCACTGCGCCCGCAAAGCCGCGCGCGTCGAAAGACCCCGCCGTGCGCAAGCTGGAGGAGGACCGGGCCTTCCTCAAATCCATCACCCTGTTCGAGGACAAGGACGTGATGGTGCTGAACAAGCCGTTCGGCCTCGCGGTGCAGGGCGGCTCCGGCACCTACCGCCATGTGGACGGGCTTTTGGAGGCGCTGAAGGACCGGGACGGGCAAAAGCCGCGCCTCGTCCACCGCATCGACAAGGACACCTCCGGCTGCCTGCTCATCGCCAAGTCGCGGCTCGCCGCCTCGGTGCTGGCCAAGAGCTTCCGCTCGCGCGAGGCGCGCAAGGTCTATTGGGCGGTGGTGCCCGGCGTGCCGAAGCCCCGGCAGGGGCGTATCTCCACCTATCTGGCCCGCGACGAGGACGAGGAGAAGATGCGCGTCGCCCGCCATGGCGAGGACGAGGCGAGCCACGCCATCACCTATTACGCCGTGGTGGATCAGGCCGCGCAGAAGATGAGCTGGCTGTCGCTGAAGCCGGTGACGGGCCGCACCCACCAGCTGCGCGCCCACCTCGCCCACATCCACCACCCCATCCTCGGCGATCCGAAGTATTTCAACGTCGAGAACTGGGAATTGCCCGGCGGGCTGCAGAATCGCCTGCACCTGCTGGCGCGGCGGCTCGTCATCCCGCATCCGCGCGGGCAGGGGGTGATCGACGTCTCCGCGCCGCTGCCGCCGCATATGGCGCAGACCTTCGCCGTGCTCGGCTTCGACGCCTCCCAGTACGATCCCATCCTGGAAGCGCCGGAGGCATGAGGCGCGCCGCCCTGGGGTGGCTTGCTGCGGCGGCTTTGGCCGTCGCACCGGCGACCGCGGGCGGAGCCGGGGCCAGGCGGGACGACGTGCTCTATCTCTTCCGCGACCTCCAGATCGCGCAGGCCACCGGCTTTCCCGACTATGAGATCCACGGGGAGGGCGCCGGCGCCACCGCTTCCGGCGGCCGCCTCTACGGGCCGCGAGCGCGGGTGACGCTCACCCTCGATGTCCCGCACGGCTACCTGCGCATCGACGACCGGGGCGATGGGGACGGGGCGGCGCACTTCGTGACGGAAGCCGCCGTGTGGTTCGACCGTGAGGGCTTCCCGCTCCTCGGCCTCAGCGAACGCGCGGTGCGCGGCGGCGTGCCGTTCGGCGGACGGGTGCGCTTCTATTCCCATGCGTCCGGGCGGTGGAATCTGGTCACGGACAGGGTGATGCCGCCGCAGGACGAAAGCCTCTGCCGCACCGAGCCGCAGGAGGTGGACGAGACCACCGCGGCGTTCGAGGGCCTGGGCCGGGCCATCACCCTCCTGCCGCGGCAGGGAACCGACCTTGCGGTGTGGTGCGTGGCGCCGAGCCCCGTCGCCGGAACCGGCCGGATGCTGGAATGGGACCGCGCCGCCGCCCGCTTCACGCAAGGGCAGAGTCTGCCCGGTCCGCCGCCCTGGCCGGATGCGCCCGCGCCGCGCTGAAGCTTCGCCTTCGACTTTGGTCTGACCCCTGCCGCATTCGGCAGTCCGGTAACCGCCTCCGGCTTGAAGTCACGGCATCTTCCCCTATGGTGCGAGCCAAGGCCTGAAGGCCAAAGAAGAAGCAGTCCGGAGCCATCTCCGGCCGCGCCCGAGGGAATTGATCTCAATGACAGCCCTTCTCGCCCTCTCCCGAGGGATCGATGCCGTCAACACCCGCATCGGCAAGGCCGCCGCTTGGCTGATCCTGGTCTCCATTCTTGTGTCGGCGCTCAATGCCATCATCCGCAAGCTGTTCGACATGAGCTCCAATTCATGGCTGGAGCTGCAGTGGGTGCTGTTCGCCGCCGTGTTCCTGCTGTGCGCCTCGTGGACGCTCATCGACAATGAGCATATCCGCATCGACATCGTGAATTCCCGGCTGCCCAAGCGCTGGCGCGACGGCATCGACATCTTCGGCCACGTCTTCTTCCTGCTGCCCTTCTCCATCCTCCTGCTGTGGACCTCCTGGCCCTTCTTTCTGGCCTCCTATGAGATCAACGAGCAGTCGCTGAATGCCGGCGGCCTGCCCCAGTGGCCGGCGAAGCTGCTGGTGCCGTTGGGCTTCTTCTTCCTGACGCTGCAGGGCATCTCCGAACTCATCAAGCGCATCGCCATCTTCACCGGAAAGATGGAGGACCCCCACGAGGGCGCGGGCGGCAGCCATGCGGCGCTCGCCGCCGAGGCGGAGCGCCTGCTCGCCGATGCGGAACTCCCCGAAGGGGCGCCCGGCGCCGCTGCCGCAGCCAAGAAGTAGGAGCGTGTTCATGTCCTTCGTCCGCACGCTCCTGAAGCGCCGCCCCCTCGCCGCGCTCGCCGTCGCGTTCCTCGCCGCTCTGCTCATCACGCTGCCCGACGTGGCGCTGGCGGCGGAGCCCGGTTTCCGCGGCTGGTTCATCCACAACATGGCGCCGATCATGTTCGGCGCGCTGGTGCTGTTCCTGCTGCTCGGCTACCCGGTGGCCTTCTCGCTGGCGGCCAACGGCCTCATCTTCGGCCTCATCGGCATCGAGCTGGGTCTGTTCGAGCCCAAGTTCCTCCAGGCGCTGCCCGAGCGCGTCTACGGCACCATGAACAACGAAGTGCTCCTCGCGGTGCCCTTCTTCACCTTCATGGGCCTCATCCTCGAACGTTCCGGCATGGCCGAGGATCTGCTCGACACCATCGGGCAGGTGTTCGGCTCCATCCGCGGCGGCCTCGCCTATGCGGTGATCTTCGTGGGCGCGCTGCTGGCGGCCACCACCGGCGTGGTGGCGGCCTCGGTGATCTCCATGGGCCTCATCTCGCTGCCCATCATGCTGCGCTACGGCTACGACCGGCGCGTCGCCTCGGGCGTCATCGCGGCGTCGGGCACGCTGGCGCAGATCATCCCGCCGTCCCTCGTGCTCATCGTCATGGCCGACCAGCTCAACCGCTCGGTGGGCGACATGTACGAGGGCGCGTTCGTGCCCGGCCTGATGCTGGCCGGTCTCTACGCGGTGTACATCTTCATCATCTCCTCGATCTTCCCGAACGCCGCGCCCGGCCTTCCGCTGGAGGCGCAGACCCTGCGCGATCCGGACCAGAAGACGATGCCTTCGCGCATCCTCGGCGCGGTGGCGGCAGCCGGCTTTGCGTATCTCATCGCCACCGGCTCCCTGCCGGGCCTGACGGCGGGCACGCTTCCCGGCGTCGCCAACACGGCGGTGTGGGGCCTCGTGGCGTTCGTGCTGTTCTTCTTCGTCATGTCGGGGACGGCGAAGCTGCTCACGCCCTCGCTCTTCATCGCGCTCGCTTTGTCCATCGCCGGCGGCATCGTGCTGATGGAGCGCAGCCATGTGAAGTTCGGCGCCGATTATGTCGTGCTCACCATGTCGGCCACGGTGGGCATCGCCTTCGTGGTGGCGGTGGCGAACCGCGTGTTCCGGCTGGGGCTTTTGTCCAAGCTCGCCGAGCAGGTGGTGTTCGTGATGGTGCCGCCGCTGGCGCTCATCTTCCTCGTGCTGGGCACCATCTTCATCGGCGTCGCGACGCCGACCGAGGGCGGTGCCATGGGCTCCCTCGGCGCGGTGATCCTCGCCTTCGCCCGCGGCCGTCTGAAGTTCGACCTGATGCGGCAGGCGACCTATTCCACCGCCAAGCTTTCCGCCTTCGTGCTGTTCATCCTGCTCGGCGCCCGCGTGTTCTCGCTCACCTTCTACGGGGTGGACGGGCACAAGTGGGTGGAGGAGCTGCTGGTGTCGCTGCCCGGCGGGCAGACCGGCTTCCTCATCGCGGTGAATGCGCTGGTCTTCGTGCTGGCCTTCTTCCTCGACTACTTCGAGCTGGCCTTCATCATCATCCCGCTGCTCGGGCCGGCGGCGGACAAGATGGGCATCGACCTCATCTGGTTCGGCGTGATGCTGGCGGTGAACATGCAGACCTCGTTCATGCACCCGCCGTTCGGTTTCGCCCTGTTCTTCCTGCGATCGGTGGCGGCGAAGGTGCCCTATGTGGACCGGGTGACGGGCAAGATGATGCAGCCCGTGACCACCGGGCAGATCTACTGGGGCGCGGTGCCGTTCGTGTGCATCCAGCTCGTCATGGTGGCGCTCATCATCCTCTTCCCCGGCATGGTGACCCACTACAAGAGCGGCGGCGTGCAACTCGACCAGCAGCAGATCCAGCAGCAGTTCGAGAACCTTTCGCCCGGCCTCGACGCCGCGCCGCCGCCGCCGCTGGATCTCGGCTTCGGGAAATAGCGGCCCCCGGCGGGCTGGGCTTGCCCTGCTAAGGGCGCATTCGGAATGGACATGACGGGGTGGAGGGCTTCTGTTCCTCCGCCCCGTCGTGCATTCGTGGTGACGGGGAAGGCCCTGCGATTCGCGGCGCGCCGCGGACGCCGGGGTCCATCGACAAATCGAGATGCTGGACCGGCCGGGGCGACCGCCAGCGTGGCGCAGTCCGGGTGACCCAAACGGGCGCGGCCGAGCGTGCGGAGGTGAATGCGATGAACCCGAGGCCCGACTTCTGTCCCGGCTGCGGGGCGCAGGTCTATCCCGAGGAGGCCCATTGCCCCTTCTGCGGCCGCAAGCTCCACACGAGCCTCCTGATGCCCTTCCTCGTGGGCGTCGGCGGCACGGTGGTGGCGCTGGTCTCGGGCGGCCTCGTCTGGTGGGTGATGTCGGGCGAGCCCGGCGACGCGCCGGACGCGCAGCCGCAAGCCCAAGCCCAGTCCCAGCC
>JAEWBL010000460.1 GCA_023391175.1 Pseudomonadota bacterium | reverse complement strand
CGTGATAGACGATGGGGTAATGGCCCACCGCATCGGCCACGGCTTCGAAGCCCAGTTCATCGCCGCCCTCGCCCTCGCGGCACTGGCGGTGTCCAAGGGCACCCTGTTCCCGCCGCTCGCCAGCGACCCGCTTGAAAAGGCGGCGGACGGCATCTCCCGCGCGATCGTGACCCAGGTGGGCCACTGGCGGGGCGAAGGCGCCGGCCTGGTGGAGAAGGCCTGACGGGCCTCCTCCCGCTCCCGCCAACGGAGACGAGGACAGGCGAGACGAGGCCGATTGTCCTTCGCGCCGGCTTCGGCGTATTTTCCGGCGCGAGTGCCGGGCCCTCCTACAGCGCGGGTCCCGGCGCGCCCTTCGAGCAGCGCCGGGGCGGGCGCGCTTCAACGACAGGAGCCGCGATCATGACGCAGGCGCATCTCGACAAGTTCGGCCGCCCCATCGTGGTGGTGACGGGTATCGGCGTCGTCACCTCCCTCGGCCAAGGCAAGGAAGACAACTGGCGCCGCCTCACCGCTGGTGAATCCGGCATCCACACCATCACGCGCTTCCCCATCGAGGGCATGCGCACCACCATCGCCGGCACGGTGGACTTCCTGTTCGATGGCCGCGTGGCTGCGCCCAACCTCTCCGAGAAGCTGGCGACCCTCGCCGCCGAGGAAGCCATCGCCGAGTCCGGCATCGGCACCCCGGGCGAGTTCCCCGGCCCCCTGTTCGCTGCTGTTCCGCCGGTGGAGCTGGAGTGGCCTGAGCGCCAGCAGATAGCCGATGCGGTGGGCCATTACCCCATCGTCTATCACGACCTCCTCGGCGCCGCCGCGTCCGGCAAGTTCCGTCCGTGGCACGAGCGCTTCCTGTTCGGCTCGGTGGCGGATCGCCTCGCCGACAAGTTCGGCACGCAGGGCCAGCCCATTTCCCTGTCTACCGCCTGCGCCTCCGGCGCGACCGCCATCCAGCTCGGCGTCGAGGCGATCCGCCGCGGTGAGACCGAGGTGGCCCTGTCGCTAGGCACGGACGGTTCGGTGCATCCGGAAGCCCTCATCCGCTTCTCGCTGCTCTCCGCCCTCACCACCGCCAACGACAAGCCGGAGGAGGCCGCCCGCCCCTTCGCCAAGAACCGCGACGGCTTCGTCATGGCCGAAGGCGCCGCTGCGCTGGTGCTGGAAAGCTACGCCCACGCGGTCGCGCGCGGCGCGAAGATCCTCGGCGTGCTGGAAGGCTGCGGCGAGATGGCGGACAACTTCCACCGCACCCGTTCCAGCCCGGACGGCCGTCCCATCGTCGGCTGCATGAAGAATGCGCTGGCCGATGCCGGGGTGACGCCGGATGACGTGGACTACATCAACGCCCACGGCACCTCGACGCCCGAGAACGACCGCATGGAATATGTGGGCCTCAAGGGCGTGTTCAGCGAGGAGAAGCTGGCGGCGACGCCCATCTCCTCCAACAAGTCCATGATCGGCCACACGCTGACGGCGGCCGGCGCCATCGAGGCGGCCGTGTCGCTGCTCACCATCCTGAATGGCCGTATCCCGCCGACCATCAACTACAACATCCCCGATCCTGCCATTCCGCTGGACGTGGTGCCGAACGTCGCCCGCGATGCGCAGGTGAAGCGGGTGATTTCCAACTCGTTCGGCTTCGGCGGTCAGAACGTCTGCCTCGTGCTCGCGGCGGAGCCGGCGTGAGCGGGCTCACACCGGGACAGGCCTGATCCGATGACCGCTCCCATCCTCGTCACCGGCGGCGGCCGCGGGTTGGGCGCCGCCATCGTGCGGCGTCTGGCCGAAGCCGGCCACCCCGTCGTCTTCACCTATCGCTCGGCGGTCGCCGAGGCGGAAGCGCTGATCGCCGACATCCGCGCGCCAAAGCCGGACGCGGTCGTTTCCGCCCGACCCCTCGACCTTGCCGACCGCGCAGCGGTGGAGGCGTTCGCCGAGGAGCTGGAGGCCGGGGAAACCTTCTTCGGATTCTGCCACAACGCCGGCGCCTCCTACGACACGCTCGCCGCCATGATCGACCAGGACAAGGCCGAGGCGGTGATGCAGGTGAACCACTTCGCCTTCGTCCGCCTCACCCGCGCGCTGGTGCGGCCCATGACCCGCGCCCGGGCCGGCCGCATCGTCGCCATCGGCTCGGTGGCGGCGCTGCAGGCGAACCAGGGCAATGCCGCCTACGCCGCCTCCAAGGCCGCCCTGCTCGCCCACGTGCGCGGCCTCGCCATCGAGACCGCCCGACGCGGCGTGACGGTCAACTATGTCGCGCCCGGCTTCATCGATACCGCCATGCTGGAGAAGTTCGCGGACTATCGGGCGAAGATGGAGGCGCAGATCCCCGCCGGCCGCTTCGCGACCCCCGACGACGTGGCGCAGGTGGTGGCCTTTCTCTTCTCCCCCGGCGCGGGCTATATGACCGGCGCCATTCTGCCGGTGGATGGCGGGCTCTCCGCTTCGCTCGCCGCCCACCGCTGACACCTATTCCAAGAGAACAACAATGCGTGGCCTCCAGCTCGTCTCCGACCGCAAGCTCGAACTCGTCGAACTCCCCGAGGCGGAAGCCCCGGGCGCCGGAGAGGTGCAGATCCGCGTAAAGGCGCTGGCGCTCAACCACATCGACGTGTGGGGCTGGCGCGGCAGGGCCTTCGCCAAGCGCAAGATGCCCCTCGTGGTGGGCGCCGAGGCCGCCGGCGAGATCGTGGCGCTGGGCGCCGACGTGCGGGGCCTCAAGGTGGGGCAGACGGTCGCCATGTATGGCGCCATGACCTGCGGCCACTGCGCCAACTGCCTGAAGGGCCGCGACAACCTCTGCCAGAACGTGGGCGGCGTGCTCGGCTTCCACATCGACGGCTTCGCCCGCGACGTGCTGAACATGCCCGAACGGCTGGTGATCCCCGCCCCCGAGGGCGTCTCCTTCGAGGAAGCGGCCTGCGCCGGCATCACCTTCTCTACCGTCGAGCACATGCTGTTCGACAATGCGAAGCTGGAAAAAGGCGAGACCGTCCTCGTCCATGCCGGCGGCTCCGGCATCGGTTCGGCCGCCATCCGCCTCGCCAAGGATGTGGGCGCCACCGTCATCACCACCGTGGGCGATGACGAGAAGATGGAAAAGGCCAAGGCGCTGGGCGCCGACCACGTCATCAACTATCGCAAGGATCGCTTCGAGCACGAGGTCCGCAAGATCACCAAGAAGGTGGGCGTGGACGTGGTGTTCGAGCATGTGGGCGCGGACACCTGGAATGCCTCGCTGCTCTCCATGAAGCCCGGCGCGCGCCTCGTCACCTGCGGCTCGACCTCGGGCGTCTCGGTGCAGATGAACCTGATGCAGCTGTTCCAACGCCAGTACAAGATCTTCGGCTCGTTCGGCGCCACCATCCGCAACGTGGCGGACGGCCTTGAGAAGATGGGCCGGGGCGTCATGCCGGTGATCGACACCGTGGTGCCCCTCGAAAACTTCAACGAGGGCCTGGAGCGGCTGGAAAGCCGCAAGGTGTTCGGCAAGATCGTGGTGAAGTTCTGAGGCGGGGGCGGCGCACGCGACCGTGGCCCGGCTCCCCCTCCCCCTCCGCAAGGCCATCCACCGGCTGAAGCTGGCGCTCGCGCCCGCCGTCGAGGTGCTGGTCGCGGGCTATGTGCGCTTTTCCGTCTGGTGGCTGCGCCTGTGGCCGCTGTGGCTCTCGGCGGGCGGTATGGCTTTCTGGGCCAAGTTGCTCGGACCTTTCTTCGCGGTCAGCAAGGTGGCGCGACGCAATCTCGCCGCGGCGTACCCCGGGAAGAGCCCGGCGGAGATCAACGCCCTCGTCCGCGGCATCTGGGCCAACATGGGGCGACTGGCCGCCGAGTTCGCCCAGCAGGATCGCCTGTGGGACTATGATCCCGCGCATCCGGACGCCGGGCGGATCGAGGTGAAGGGCGCGGAGATTTTTCAGCGCCTGCGTGACGACGGCCGCCCGGCGCTGTTCTTCACTGCCCATACCGGCAATTGGGAATTGTGCGCGATCGCCGGCGCCGCCTTCGACGTCCCCGGCGGCGTGCTCTATCGCGCGCCCAACAACAAGCGCGCCGCCGAGCTGATCGAGGAGATGCGCTCCGGTACCATGCCCGGCCTCATCCGCGCCGGTCGGGATGCGGGGCGCCAGATGGCGCGCATGCTGGCGGAGGGGCAGCATCTGGGCATGCTGGTGGACCAGTATTGGACCGGTGGCCCCGAGGTGATGTTCTTCGGCCGCCCCTGCGCAACCAACCCGACGCTCACCCGCCTTGCCCGCCAGTTCGATTGCCCGGTGCATGGCATGCGTGTGATCCGCCTGCCCGGGGCCCGCTTCCGGGTGGAGATAACCGAGGAAATCGCCCTCCCCCGAGATGCCGAGGGCAAGATCGATGTGGTTGGCGGCATGCAGGCCGTCACCTCGGTCATCGAGGGCTGGGTGCGCGAACATCCCGAACAATGGCTCTGGCTGCACCGCCGCTGGCGGTGAGGATTTCTCCCTCCCCCTTGCCGCGACCCCGCCATTCCTATAAAGCCCGCGCTTTCCGTTTTCGCGAAGGTTCGAGGGATGAGCACGGCCGACGTTGCCGTCATCATGGGCAGCCAGTCCGATTGGGAGACCATGCGCCATGCGGCCGAGACGCTGGATGCGCTCGGGATCACGCACGACTGCCGCATCGTCTCCGCCCACCGCACGCCCGACCGCATGTATGCCTTTGCCAAGAACGCGAAGGCGGACGGCTTCAAGGTCATCATCGCCGGTGCCGGCGGCGCGGCGCATCTGCCGGGCATGGTGGCGGCGCTGACGCCCCTGCCCGTGTTCGGCGTGCCGGTGCAGTCCAAGGCGCTTTCCGGCCTCGATAGTCTCTATTCCATCGTGCAGATGCCCGCTGGAATCCCCGTGGGTACGCTGGCCATCGGCGTCGCGGGGGCCACCAATGCGGCGCTGCTCGCCGCGGCCGTCCTCGCCATCTCCGATACCGCCCTCGCCGAACGGCTCGACGCCTGGCGCGCCGCGCGCACCGGAGCGGTGGCGGAACGGCCCATGTGACCATGCTTCGTCCCGGCAGCGTCATCGGCATTCTCGGCGGCGGCCAGCTCGGTCGCATGATCGCACTCGCCGCGGCAGAACTCGGCCTGAAGGCGCATGTGCTGTGTCCGGACAAGGACAGTCCCGCCTTTCATGTGAGCTCCGCGCATGTCTGCGCCGCCTATGACGATTTCGACGCGCTGGAGACGTTTGCCGCGGGCGTCGACGTGGTGACCTACGAGTTCGAGAACGTGCCGCTGGCCACCGCGGAGTTCCTGGCAGCCCGGGTGCCGCTGCGGCCCGGCGCCAAGGCGCTCGCCATCACGCAGGACCGCCTCGCGGAAAAGAGCTTCGTGCGCGACCTCGGCATCGAGACCGCGCCCTTCGCGCCGGTGGACAGCCTCGCCGATCTCGAAGCCGCGGTTGCACAGCTTGGCCTTCCCGCCGTGCTGAAGACCCGCCGCTTCGGCTATGACGGCAAGGGGCAGGTGATGATCCGCCCCGGCGAGGATCTCACCGCCGCGTGGCATGCGCTCGGGCGGCAGAGCGCCATCCTCGAAGGCTTCGTCAGCTTCTCCCGCGAGGTCTCCGTGGTGGCGGCGCGGCGCGGCGATGGTGCCTTCTGCGCCTATGACGTGACCGAGAACGTCCATCGCGAGCACATCCTGCACACCTCCACGGTCCCCGCGACCCTCACCGCCGAGGCGGCGCGCAAGGCCCGGGCTATCGCCCGGGACATCGGCGACGCGCTCGATTACGAGGGGGTGTTCGCGGTCGAGCTGTTCGTGGTGTGCCAGGGCTCGAATGAGCGGGTGATCGTCAACGAGATCGCCCCCCGCGTGCACAATAGCGGGCACTGGACCCAGGACGGCGCCGTCACCTCCCAGTTTGAGCAGCACGTGCGGGCCATCGCCGGCTGGCCGCTCGGCGAGGTGTCCCGCGTCGGCCGGGCGCAGATGACCAACCTCATCGGTGCCGACGTGCATGACTGGCACGCCTTGCTCGCAGAGCCCGGCACGCACGTCCACTTGTACGGCAAGGAAGAGGCCCGCGCCGGTCGCAAGATGGGCCATATCGTGCGTGTCCAACGCGATCCCGAAGCCTGCGCCAACCTGCCCGATGGCGACGGCTGCTGAATTGTGAGCCGGCTCTTCCGCTAGGGACTGAGACGAATCGCCCTGATGACGCACCGCCGCGTTTGACGCATGACTCGGGCGTTCGCGGCGGTTTTTTTGTACCGTCGAAGCCATGACCCGAATTTGTGGTGGCAGATGTCTTTGTCCGACGATCGCATCAAGGACCGCTTCTCCGAATGGCTGCGCGACCTTGCACGGCACATGGCCCGGTCCGGCCGCTATTGCAGCTGGCGGGTGATCCAGATCGAGCTGCGCTTCATGCAGGGCATTCGCGAGGCAGCCACCTGCTTCTCCGACGCTGCCATCCGCAGCGAACTCGACGCCCTTTGCCGCGAGGCGCAGAAGCGTGGCGGGCCGATCTTCATTGTGCCGGCCAAGAGCGAATCCAGCCTCCCGGCCGCCGGCTGCTGAGACTGGCGGGTCGCGCCGCCGACTGCTGCCGGCGCGCCGGAAAGTGAGCCGGCGCAAGGCGCCGCCTCCCGTTTCGACGG
>JAEWBL010000450.1 GCA_023391175.1 Pseudomonadota bacterium | reverse complement strand
GCCACCGGCCCCGGTCGGGCAGCCGCCGCGGCGGGCGCCGCCGCCGGCTTCGCGCCGGGCTGGGCGCCTTCGAGGTCGCGGGCGACGATGCGGCCGTGCGGGCCGGAGCCCGACAGGCTGCCGAGGTCAATGCCCTTGTCCTTGGCGATGCGGCGGGCGAGCGGCGAGGCGAACACACGCCCGCCCTGTCCGTTCGACGCCGGCGCAGCCGCCGCAGGAGCGGAAGCGGCTGAAGGAGCCGGGCTCGCAGCAGGAGCAGCAGCGGCAGGCGCGGGCGCGGCAGCAGGCGCAGCGGCTGGGGCGGCAGCGCCCTTGCCGGCAGCAGCGGCGGCCACGTCCTCACCCTCGCCAGCGAGGATGGCGATGAGCTGGTTCACCGGCACGTCCTGCGAGCCTTCCGGCACCAGGATCTTGGCGAGCACACCCTCGTCGATGGACTCGACTTCCATGGTGGCCTTGTCGGTCTCGATCTCGGCGAGCACGTCGCCGGACTTGACCTTGTCGCCTTCCTTCTTGAGCCACTTGGCGAGGTTGCCCTTCTCCATGGTGGGAGACAGGGCCGGCATCAGGATTTCGATGGGCATCTTCTTGGCCTTTCGAAAAAGCAAAAACCCTCAGCGACGCCGGACGAAGGCGAGCATCTGCTGCTGGCGGGGATGGGACCAGTCGCCGATGACCTTCATTTCCCAATTGGGATCGCCGGCCAGCGCCGTGGAAAGCTGCGCCTGGGTATAGTGGTATGGATCCTTGTCCGGAAACGTCACCACCCCACCCTTGCCCTGCTTCACCTCGCGCCCGAACTTGCCGTCGGGTACGAGGAAGCAGGTGACGAAAAAGATACCGCCGGGGACGAAATGGGGGGCGATCCGGGCGAGGCAATCGACCAGATACGGCATCGGCAGGTGACTGAAGACGGACTGCGCGATTCCCATATCGAACAGCACCCCGAACCCACCGATATCGAAGCTGTCAGACACACTCAGGTGGTCGCGCGGCAGCTTGGCATCGAGCCCGGCCGGGACGATCTCCTGGGCGTAGCCGGCCTCGAGGAGATCGCCGCTGAGGTCGATCCCATAGTACCGGTCGGCATCGAGATAGGCGACGAACTTGACCCCGCCGCGCAGGCTGCCGCAGCCGATGTCCACCAGCCGGTGGTGCGGCTTAAGCCCCTGCTTCACAAGGAAATCCCGCTGCAGCCGGCCGACCTCTTCCCAGAGGCCGCCGATGACTTCGCGGTGCTGTCCCTGCTGCACGTGGCGCGCCACGTGATCGAGGTCGTAATAGGTGGTCGGCGCGGTGCCGGCCTTCTCGCCGGCGGTCATTTGTAGGTGACCGCCTTGACCGCCTCGATCACCTCCGCAACCGACGGCAGCGCCAGCTTTTCCAGGTTCGCGGCATACGGCATCGGCACGTCCTTGCCGGTGACGCGCAGGACCGGCGCGTCAAGGAAATCAAAGGCCTTGTCCATGAGCTGAGCGGCGATCTCGGCGCCGATGCCGGACTGCGGCCAGCCCTCTTCCACCGTGACGCAGCGGCCGGTCTTCTTCACCGATGCGACGATGGTGTCGACATCCATGGGGCGGATGGTGCGCAGATCGATGACCTCGGCCTCGATGCCCTGCTTCGCAAGTTCCTCGGCCGCCTTGAGCGCGTAGGTCATGCCGATGGAGAAGGATACCAGCGTCACATCCTTGCCCGACCGTGCGATCCGCGCCTTGCCGATGGGCAGCACGTAATCGTCAAGCTTCGGCACCTCGAAGGAGTGGCCGTAAAGGATCTCGTTCTCGAGGAAGATGACGGGATTGGGATCGCGGATGGCGGCCTTGAGCAGGCCCTTGGCGTCGGCGGCCGAATAGGGCGCGATGACCTTCAGGCCGGGGACGTTGGAATACCAGGCGGTATAATCCTGGCTGTGCTGGGCGGCGACACGCGCGGCGGCGCCGTTGGGGCCGCGGAAGACGATGGAGCAGTGGACCTGCCCGCCGGACATGTACAGCGTCTTGGCGGCGGAGTTGATGATGTGGTCGATCGCCTGCATGGCGAAGTTGAAGGTCATGAACTCCACGATGGGCTTCAGTCCCGCCATGGCCGCGCCGACGCCGACACCGGCAAAGCCGTGCTCGGTGATGGGCGTGTCGATCACGCGGCGGGCGCCGAATTCCTGGAGCAGGCCCTGGGTGATCTTGTAGGCACCCTGATACTCGGCCACTTCCTCGCCCATGACGAAGACATCGCCGTCGCGGCGCATCTCCTCGGCCATGGCGTCGCGCAGGGCCTCGCGGACCGTCTGGGTGACGAACTCGGGGCCGGGCGGCACTTCCGGATCGGGCTGGGCCGACACCTGCGGCGGGGACGCGACGGCGGAGGGAGCGGGGCTGACAGGCGCGACCGGCGCCGCGGCAGCGGCGGGAGACGGCGCGCTCTCGGCGGCCTTGGCGGCGGGGGCGGGAGCGGCGTTCGCATCCTCGCCGTCGGCCAGGATGGTGGCGATGGGCGTGTTCACCGCCACGTCCTGCGCGCCTTCCGGCACCAGGATCTTGCCGAGGATGCCCTCGTCGACGGCCTCCACTTCCATGGTGGCCTTGTCGGTCTCGATCTCGGCGAGCACGTCGCCGGACTTGACCGTGTCACCTTCCTTTTTCACCCACTTGGTGAGGTTGCCCTTCTCCATGGTGGGAGACAGGGCCGGCATGAGGACTTCGATGGCCATGGCTGTCAGCTCTTGCTCGGCGCGGTGGCGGGGACGGACGGCGTGGCGCCGGCCGGGGCCGCATGGTCGCGCTTGAAGGTGAGGTTGGTGTAGGCGGAGATGGCCGCGATCGCGACGGTCAGGGAAACGAAGAAGGCGACGGCCGCCTTGCCGGTACGCACCCGGTCGGCGTCCTCGGCGATGCCGGAGCGACCGACGGCGAAGGGCCAGAGCGCGAGCAGAAGGTAGCTTCCCGCGCCGACGGGCCGTCCAGCCGCCCGCTCGGCGGCGAGGGCGGAGC
>JAEWBL010000391.1 GCA_023391175.1 Pseudomonadota bacterium | reverse complement strand
AGCTGGGCCGCGGCAAAGGGCCATACCAGCACCGAGGCATCGGGCACGGCCAGGCGCTTGTCGATCGCCGCCAGCACGGTCTTGCGTCCGCCTTCCTTGTCGGCGGCCTCCAGCTCGCGCAGCGCGGTGGCGCGGGCCGCGTCCAGGCTGCCGACCTGCTCGATCACCTCGGCGGCGGTCAGGTTCTGCAGCTCTTCGATGGTCGGTGCGTTCGACATGATTTCGGCCTCTTCGACGCGCACAACGCGTGCACTTCTTTGGTCGGAATCAGGCTGCCAGTAGGGAACGGCGACGTCGTCCCCAGCGCCGCCGCGACATCAGACGGGCCCCACCGAGCAGCGGCAGTTCGGGTGCGTGCCGGTGACCGGGCGCGGGGCGTCCGGGTCACTGATGCGGTACGGGCCGGCCGCCGCCAGCCGCAGGCAGGTGGGGCACGCATCGGGCGCGGTCACAAGCTCGTACTCGGTGATGCCCTGCTCGGCATACAGGTCCAGCTTGCCGTCCACCTGCGCTTCGGCAATCTCGCTGCGTGCCAGCCGCTCCCAGTTGGAACTTCCGGCGGCGAAGCGCCGCTCCAGTTGCTCCGCCACGTTGATCGCGTTGAGCCCGTCATACGCGCCGCTGGCCAGCAGGCCCACCACTTCGTCGCGCACCCTCCGCTCCAGGCCGCCGCGCACGTACTGCAGGCCGCGCTCGCGCAGATAGGTGCGGGCGGCCAGACGCATCCGCTCGATCGCCGTGGCCACCGTGGGGTCGTCCCAGTCGAGCGTGGCGGTGAGGTTCAGCGCTGCGTTGCGGGTTCCCCGGTCCCAGGCGGCCAGTTGGCCGGCCAGCAGCCGCTCGGTCAGGGCCAGCGTGGCTGCGTCCACCCGGGTGAGGATGGCCGGCAGCTGGGCCGCGGCAAAGGTCCATACCAGCACCGAGGCATCGGGCACGGCCAGGCGCACCACCTCCTCGCGCAGGGTGTCCCACTCGCGCACGAGCGCCGCCTGCGTGTCCTGCTCGAGTATCGGCAGCGCCGGATCGTCCTCCGCCCAGGACTCGCCGCCGCCAGTCTCGTCGTCCGGCGCCTTGTGGCGGCAGCCGCTGGCCTTGCGGAAGCCGCCGCGGGAGGTACGCAGGTTGTTGTCGATGCCGCGCGGGTTGCCGGCGCCAGCCTCCGTGCCGCGCCCCATCATGGCGGTCTGCGCGATCAGGAAGCCCGCCTGGGCACGCTTCACCTCGTCGTGCAGGCTGGGCAGGCGCTGGGTGAGCTTCCAGTCGCCAGGCTTCCAGGTGATGCCGCGGCCACGCAGCATCGCCTCGATCGGCCGGCGCAGCCCGGCCTCGCGGCGGGCGAAGCGGGTGCGCGAGTCCTGCAGCACCAGCTCGGACTGCGGCTCGGCAATGCCGGCCGCCTGCGCCCAGGACACGCCCAGCATCCACGCCGGGATGCCGAAGGCCGCCACGATCTGCTCGATCATGTGGCGAGCCGGCATCTCGATGCTCAGCGTTTCGGCGACGGCGCCGATCACGTCGATGGTGATCGTGTCGTTCATGCCCACGCCGGTGGCCAGGTCCACGCTGTTGCCGCGCTCCTTGGCCACCAGGGCGGTGGCCAGGTCCCTGGCGATGGCCGTGGCGCGGCGGTTGGCCTCGGCGCTGTCGACCTTGTTGCTCTTGGTGGCGAACTGCACGTGGAACGACGGGTCGCCGAAGCGGGTCCACACCCGGCCGGTCGCGTTCTGCATCCGCAGCAGGTTCTGGGCCACGAACGGCACGCTGCGCAGCAGCGAGGTGCCGTAGGGGTTGTCCGCTTCGGGGCGGTGGACGGAGACCACCAGCTGCGCCGGCTCCAGCTCCACGTAACCGGTGCTGGTGAGCATGCTGCTGGTCACCTGGCCGCGTACCTGGCCGGTGAGGATGGCCTCCACCTGGCTGAGGCCATCCGGCCGGCGATCACCGTGGTTGCGCGGGGCGCGGTAGAAGATCCGCATCCGGTCGGTGTCGCGCACGAAGGCGGTGCCCTTGGAGTCCGCCACGCGCAGGCCGATCACCTCCCGGCCGCGGTCGTCGTACACGTACTCGATGACGCCATGGCCCTGCTCGTAGATCTCCTCGCCCTGGCTGGCGTAGGCCGCCTGGTATCCGGTCTCCAGGTCGTTGACCGGCACGTTGCGCATCCACTCCTCGATGATGGCGACGATGCGGTCGTTGTCGCCCTCCACCTCCAGGATGCCGTCCAGCGTCACCAGCCGGCCCAGGCCGCCGTCCAGCATCGGCACGGCCTCCTTCAGCGCCTCGTACAGCCAGGGCGAGACGGAGCGCGGCTCCCAGGCTCCCAGCAGGCCGCTCCACGGGCCCAGAGCCTGCTGGTCGCGGATGGAGGCGACCACGCCGCCGCCCTGGTTGCGGGTGGGGTCGATGGACTTGCGGCCGAACCAGGCCAGCGGGTTGAGGTTCATGCGTCGGTGTCCGTGAGGTGGGCTGCGCGGGCGGGTGCGGTCATGCCGCGCGCTCCACCACGCCGCTGGCGAACAGATCCACGCCGCCGCCGTCGTCGATCACGCTGCGGATCTTCCGCAACATCTGCTGGCGGCGTGCGTCCGGGAAGTGGTCGTCCTGCTTGGAGTAGATCGGCCACTTCGCGCCCTGGCGGGCGGTCTGGGTGGCCATGGCGTTCATCGCCTCGGGGTCGTACGGCAGCGC
>JAEWBL010000364.1 GCA_023391175.1 Pseudomonadota bacterium | reverse complement strand
CGCCGACGAAGCGGATCACCATGTTCGGCCCCAGCGCGCCGATGAGCCACCAGAAAAAGTCCCCTCCCGCCTTCACGATGGCGAAGGCGAGCCGGCTGCCTCCGGTGGGATCGGTGGCCACCGGACTGTGCGGGGCGTCGAGGGCCGGCACCAGCAGCACAAGTGCGCGCACCTTCGCGGGATGGCGCACGGCCAGCGCCGCAGCCGACCGCGCGCCCGCGGACAGGCCCATCACGATCACCTTGTCGAGGCCGAGATGGTCGAGCAACGCTGCGTGAGCATCCGCCTGCGCTGCGACGCCGCCGTCGGGCACATCCGCCGCTGCGGTGGGCGTGCCGGTGCGCAGATAGCCGAAGCGCGAGGGCGAGATGAGGCGGAAGCCGCTTCCCATCAGTTCGTCGGCGAAGAACAGGCCATGGTCGAAGCCGCCACCCGCGCCATGGATGGAGAGCAGCACAGGCCCGTCACCGCGGTCGGCATATTCCACGGTTCCGCTCGGCAGCGCGGCGATCTCGCTGCCGGAGGCGACGCGCGCGAGCGCCTGCTCGTATGTCGCCCTGAACCTGCGGGCGACAACCACCGCCAGCGCGAGGCCGGCCAGGGCGGCGAGAAGGGCGAGGGTCAGTCCCATGGCGTCGTCACTCCGCGGCATCGGCTAGGCGCCCCGGTTGGCCGCACGCGGACGCTTCCGCTATAGGTAGCCCGACGCAGCCATGGGGTCACGGCGCGCGAGGAGGGGCCATGACATTCACCGAAGCCGTCCGCAGCTGCCTGAGCCAATATGCCGGCTTTCAGGGGCGCGCGCCGCGCAGCGAATTCTGGTGGTTCTGGGTGTTCACCCTGCTGGTGGAGATCGCGGCTTTCGTCGTCGGCACCATGCTGCTCGCCGGGTCCATCACCGCGACGCAGGTCAGCGGCGGCCAGATCGACGCCTGGTATTTCTTTGCGGGGCCCAACTGGCTTTCAACCGTGGTGCATCTCGCCCTGATCCTGCCCTCGCTGGCGGTGGCGGTGCGGCGGCTGCACGACATCGGGCGGAGCGGCTGGTGGTTCCTGCTCCTCTTCATTCCGTTCGGCTTCTTCGTGCTCCTGTTCTGGTGGGTGCAGCCCTCCCAGCGCGAGCCGAACGCCTATGGGCCGCCGCTGCTGCCGGTGCGCTAAGCCTCCGGTCAAATGAAAAGGCCCGCGCGCATCCTGCGGCGGGCCTTTTTCACGTCCGGTCTTCCAGCGCTCCGGGATCAGGTCTCGTCGGCGCGGGTGCGGATCCACTCGATGATGCCCGAGAAGTCCTTGCCCTCGTTCCCCTCCGCCGCGAACGCGGTGTAGAGGGCGGTCGCCGCGGCGCCCAGCGACGTGGCGGCGCCGGCCGTCTCGGCGGCTTCCTGAGAGAGCTTCAGGTCCTTCAGCATCAGCGCGGCGGCAAATCCCGGCTGGTAGCCGCGATTGGCGGGGCTGGTCGGCACCGGGCCGGGCACCGGGCAATAGGTGTTGATGGACCAGCATTGGCCCGAAGATGTCGAGGCGACGTCGAACAGCGCCTGATGGGAGAGGCCGAGCTTCTCGGCCAGCACGAAGGCTTCCGAGGCGGCGATCATGGAGATGCCGAGGATCATGTTGTTGCAGATCTTCGCCGCCTGACCGGCGCCTGCCCCGCCGCAATGGACGATCTTCTTGCCCATCAGCTCTAGGATGGGCTTCGCCGCTGCGAAGGCTTCGTCCGTGCCGCCCACCATGAAGGTAAGGGTGCCGGCTTCCGCCCCGCCGACGCCGCCGGAAACGGGGGCATCCACGCTCGCGTGACCGGCCGCCTTGGCCGCCTCATGGAAGGCGCGGGCGGAAGCGACGTCGATGGTGGAAGAATCGATGAAGAGCGTGCCCGGCTTTGCTGCCGCGAACAGGCCGTCCGCGCCCGTGGTGGCGCCCACCACATGCTTGCCGGAGGGCAGCATGGTGACGACCGCATCGGCGGACGCCACCGCTGCCCTGGCGCTGTCGGCAATGGCGACGCCCTTGGCCTTCGCCGCCTCCAGCGCGGCGGGCACGAGATCGAAGCCGGTGACGGCGTGCCCCGCCTTCACGAGGTTGGCGGCCATGGGCCCGCCCATGTTGCCGAGGCCGATGAATGCGATGGTGGCCATGATGGTTTCCTCCCGAATTGGGTGCGGTCTCCCGCGGCGCCCGGTCGATTTTTCCCAGCCCGTCATGCCCCGGCTTGTCCGGGGCATCCACCGGGCCACTTGTCCGCTCGCAGGGTTGAAACAGCCAGCCCGCGCCCCGGGTGGATCCCCCGCACAAGGCGGGGGATGACAACCTGCAGGGGGGCGCTGCGCGACGAAGGTGCCCTCAGTTCCCCTGCGCGATCAGCGCGCGGGCGACGATGAGGCGCATGATCTCGTTGGTGCCCTCCAGGATCTGGTGGACTCGCAGATCGCGCACGATCTTCTCGATGCCGTAGTCGGCGAGATAGCCGTAGCCGCCATGCATCTGGAGCGCCTCGTTGGCCACCTCGAAGCCACGGTCGGTGGCAATGCGCTTGGCCATGGCGCAGAGCTGCGTCGCATCCGGCGCCTTGGCGTCCAGCGCGGCGGCGGCGCGCCAGAGGAAGGTGCGCGCGGCCTCCAGCTCGGTCGCCATGTCGGCGAGGCGGAACTGCAGCGCCTGGAACTCGTCGAGCCGCTTTCCGAAGGCCTTGCGCTCGCGCATGTACGACAGCGCCTTCTCCAGCGCCGCCTGCGCCCCGCCCAGCGAGCAGGCGCCGATGTTCAGCCGGCCGCCGTCGAGCCCGGCCATGGCGATCCTGAAGCCCTCGCCCTCCTCGCCCAGCCGGTTCTCCACCGGCACCCTGACGCCCTCGAAGGTGACGGTGCGGGTGGGCTGCACGTTCCAGCCCATCTTGCGCTCGTTGGCACCGAAGGAGAGGCCCGGCGCGCCGTTCTCGATGACGAGGGTGGAAATGCCCTTCGGCCCGTCGCCGCCGGTGCGCACCATCACCACATAGATGTCGGAGGAGCCGGCGCCGGAGATGAACTGCTTCTGGCCGTCGACGATGTAATGGTCGCCGTTCCGCACCGCCTTTGTCTTCAGCGCCGCCGCGTCCGATCCTGCGCCGGGCTCGGTGAGGCAATAGGAGGCGAAATGCTCCATCGAGGCGAGGCGCGGCACCCATTTCCTGCGCTGGGTGTCGTCGCCGAAGCGGTCGATCATCCAGGTCGACATGTTGTGGATGGAGAGATAGGCCGAGGTGCCGGGGCAGCCGGTGGCGAGCTGCTCGAAGATGAGCGCCGCATCGAGGCGGGAGAGGCCCGAGCCACCCACGTCCTCCTTCACATAGATGCCGCCCATGCCGAGGGCGGCGGCGGCGCGCAGCTGCTCGA
>JAEWBL010000356.1 GCA_023391175.1 Pseudomonadota bacterium | reverse complement strand
ATGGGGAACACCGAACAGGAAAAAGCCGAAGCCATGAAACGATATATTCGGGAAGTGTTCATTCCTGAATACGCCAAGAACTTCAACAAAGGACTATCCGAAACGGATATAAAGTTTTACGGTAAGATACATTTTGACCGTAGCCGTTCTGACAACGAACTGAATATGCACTGTCATTTGATTGTAAGCCGTAAAGACCAAACTAACAAAAAGAAGTTATCACCGCTCACCAATCATAAGAATACCAAGAATGGAATAATCAAAGGTGGCTTTGATCGTGTGAGCTTGTTCCAGCAAGTAGAACAAGGATTCGATAAGCTATTCGGCTACAATAGGCAACTAACCGAATCCTTTGAGTATTACAACACAATGAAGAATGATAGTATCTTCGAGCAACTTGACATGCTGGAACGGCAAATTGGTAATGAAAGTAGAAATACAGTTATACAAATAGAATTGAATGAAAACAAACAAAACAATATTCTGACAAATATACAGCTTGAAAATCAAGAAAGCAAGAATGAAGAAAAACAAATATTCAGCATCCCTAATTTGGGTTTATCCTCTGTATTAGATTTACTTACTCATGAATCTAACGACAACGATAAACAACAAATTCCCGTGAAAAGAAAAAAGAAGAAACTGAAGCGAGGTTTCAGACGATAATTGTCCATTTTAAATTTGTAAGACAAGATATTAATCCTGAAACGGAAACGCCAAACTTGGGTTTTAGTAAATTTCTTCTTTTTCGCCTATAAGAAGAGTAAATTTCTTAAAATCATTGCTTTATTTAGCCTTTCCATACAAGGGATGTCTAACAAATCTAAAAAGATGAAATACATATGTTGAAATGTAACTATGGTGTAAATTTGGGCTGGTTCCTACAAATATCCTAAAAAAAGTCCTATATTTGAAGCCAAATTAAATTCTTAATCATGAATCGTATAAAAGAGATTCTCAATGAAAAAGGAATCAAACAGACATGGCTTGCTGAAAAATTAGGTAAAAGCTTCAAAATAGTGAATGCTTATGCTTGCAACCGAAAGCAACCAAGTGTAGAAACACTCTATGAAATAGCAAGGCTACTTCAAGTAAGTGTAAAAGATTTATTGACTGAAGAAAATAACTTAAAAAACGAAAATGGCAATTAAAAAATCAGAATTATATAGTACTCTTTGGCGTAGTTGTGATGAACTGCGTGGAGGGATGGACGCTAGTCAATACAAAAATTATGTATTGACTTTGTTATTCGTTAAATACGTTTCAGATAAAGCAAAATATAATGTAGAATCGTTGATAGAAGTTCCTGAAGGTTGCTCTTTTGATGATATGGTCAACCTAAAGGGAAAAACGAACATTGGCGAACAAATGAATATTAAACTTGCGGCATGGGAAGAAGCCAATGATTTAGACGGGATGTTTAAAGAAGCAGACTTCAGCGATGAGAGCAAGTTAGGCAAAGGGAAAGATTTAGTTCAGACAGTAAGCAACTTAATCGGCATATTTCAATCCTCAGGATTGAATTTTGGAAAAAATCAAGCAAGTGATGACGATTTAATGGGCGATGCCTATGAATATCTGATGAAGCACTTTGCCACTGAAAGCGGAAAGAGTAAAGGACAGTTTTATACTCCTGCGGAAGTAAGCAGAGTAATGGCAAAAGTGATCGGATTAAATAAGGAAACACGCCCCAATGTGTCCATATATGATCCAACATGCGGATCGGCATCGCTATTGCTACGCTCTTTATCCGAAGCGTCGAATGGTGCTGCTCTGTATGGGCAGGAGTATGATATTACTACTGTGGGATTGGCAAAAATGAATATGATATTACATGGGTATGAGACTTATGATATTCGTTCCGGCGATACGCTTAACAATCCTCAATTTGTAAAAGATGATAATCTAATGACATTCTCCTACGCCGTGGCAAATCCTCCATTCTCACAGAAATCATGGCTTAAGAGTGCAAAGACAAATGATAAATATGAACGATGGAATGAACATACGATAGGAGTGCCTCCCGAAAAAAATGGCGACTATGCTTTTCTGTTACATATCATTCGTTCGTTGAAAGATAAAGGAAAAGGAGCATGTATTCTTCCGCATGGTGTTTTGTTTAGAGGTAATGCCGAGGCTGATATCAGAAAATATCTTATAAAAAGAGGCTATATAAAGGGAATTATTGGATTACCTTCAAACCTCTTCTACGGAACAGGAATTCCTGCTTGCATTATAATTATTGATAAAGAAGATGCAGCAAGCCGTAAAGGTATATTTATGATAGATGCCCAAAATGGGTTTGTCAAAGATGGTAATAAAAACCGTTTACGGGAACAGGATATTCGGCGCATTGTTGATACATGGGATGCTTTTGAAGATGTGCCTCATTATGCCCGATTTGTAAAAAACGAAGAGATAAAGAAAAATGAATATAATTTGAACCTGCCTCGCTATATTGATGCAGAGGACGATGAAGTAATCCATAACATTGAGGCTCATCTAAAAGGAGGTATTCCGGAACACGATGTAGAACAGTTTTATCGTTATTGGGAAGCATGTTCTTCTTTACAACAAGTCCTATTTAAGAAGGGCAACAAAAAAGGATTTCTCCAATTTATCCCTGATAAACAAAATATAAAAGAAACAATAAACAATCACCCTGATTTTGATAATCAACATAGAGAACTGTTCCAAAGTTTTGCGGAATGGAGCCATATTTGGTCGCCTAAATTTGAGGCTCTCCGACCAAACTCTTTCAACCCCAAGCAAATGATTGAAGATATGGGAGATTCTGTATTGGAGAAATTTGCCAATTCTAAGTTGGTTGATAAGTATGATGTGTATGACCAATTGATGAATTATTGTGCGGAAACACTTCAGGACGACCTTTATTTAATTGAATCAGATGGTTGGAAAGTACAAACTTATGTACCTCAACCAATAGAGAAAAAGAGGAAAGAAGGGGCAGAGGAAAAGCCGAAAAAAGAAAAGGAAGCCAAAACAATAAAGGATATCGCGTGCGACTTACTTCCTGTTGATTGTGTTGTAGATGAATACTTTTCGACCGAAAAAGAGAAAATCGCTTTTTTAGAAGAAAAGCTATTAAGCACAGAAACTAACCTGAATGAGTTGGTAGAAGAATATTCCGACTCTTATTTAGATGCCAGTAATTATGCAGACAATAAGATAAATAAAGGTAATGTGCAGAAAAGGTTGAAAATAGCAGAAGGCGAAGAAGCTAAAATATTACAGGAATATATCAATCGTTCCAATATTATTGCTGGTTATAAAAAGCAGTTGAAGGATGATAATTCCGACTTGTTGGAGCAAGTGTTACAGAAATACACCTCTCTCTCCGAAGAAGAAATAAAGAAATTAGTAACCAATAAATGGTTAGTCGCTTTTGGGAATAGATTAGCCTCTGAAATCCAACAAGTAAGTCAATCATTAAACAGCCAGCTACAAAGTTTGGAAGAACGTTATGAACAAACTCTACCAGAAATAAACAAAGAGGTAGAGTTGTTGGAGACTAAAGTAATGCAACATTTAAAAAAGATGGGATTTCAGTTATGAAAGTACTCAAAAAAGGATATAAAGATACAGAAGTCGGAGTTATTCCTACGGATTGGCAAATAAGAAATATTGCCAATTCATGCTCAATTAAAGCAAGGATTGGTTGGCAAGGTTTAACAAAATCAGAATATCAAAAATTCGGAGAGTTTATCTTAATTACAGGAACTGATTTTAAAAATGGTGCTATTAGTTGGGAGACTTGTTCATTTGTTTCCAAGTATAGATATGAACAAGATAGATATATTCAAGTACAAATAGGTGATGTGCTAATAACTAAAGATGGAACAATTGGTAAAGTCGCATCTGTGAATGAATTGCCATATCCTAGTACATTAAATAGTGGTGTATTTGTTGTACGCCCTTTAGACAAGGATATTGACAAAATATTTTTGTCGCTCATTTTTAAATCAAAATATTTCGATGACTTTTTGGATAAATTGATTGCAGGCTCTACAATAAACCACTTATATCAAAAAGATTTTGTAAGCTTCAATTTCCCAATTCCTTCAAAGCAAGAGCAACAAGCCATAACAGAAGCTCTTTCCGATATTGATGCTTTGATAAATGCTTTAAACAAGCAAATTAAAAAGAAAAAGAATATCAAACAAGGCGCAATGCAGGAGTTGCTTACAGGCAAGAAAAGATTGCAAGGATTTACAGAAAAATGGTCACTATTGGAAATCGGGTCATTGTTAAAAGTTAAGCATGGAAAGGATCAGAAAACTGTTCAAACGTTAACTGGCATTTATCCAATATTGGGAACCGGAGGAATTCTGGGGTATTCAAATAAAAGTATATATGAAAAGGAGTCAATTCTTATTGGTCGAAAAGGAACAATAGATAAGCCTCAATATATCAACAAACCCTTTTGGTCTGTTGATACCCTCTTCTACACAGAAATTAATGACGGAATTTCTGTAAAATTTCTATATTACCTGATGAGAACTATTGATTGGTATAGTTATAATGAGGCTTCTGGCGTTCCTAGTTTAAACGCAAAAACAATAGAAAAAATAGAAATTTTATTTCCTCCCACAAAAGAAGAACAAATAGCTATTGCTAAGATTCTAACTGACATGGATAACGAAATTGAGCAGGTAGAGAAGAAGCGAGATAAATACCTGAATATAAAATCGGGAATGATGCAACAGCTATTAACCGGACAAATACGGTTGATAACTCCTGTACTATCAAGCAAAGATATTGACATTAAATTGCCTGTTCAAAAACAACAAAAGCATAATGACAAATTTGAAGATGCTATAATCATTAGTTTTCTGGTAAAAAAATTCGGATCAGTACAATATCCACTTTCGAGATTTAGATATAATAAATTGATGTATCTATTCTTAAGAAAGCATGTTCAAATTGCAGAAGGCTACAACAAACATGCTGCTGGGCCTTACAAATCAGATAATAAATATAGAGGAGGAGAAGGCATTGCTATAAGAAATAAATATATATCAAAAGTTGCAAATCCGAAAAGTGGTAAAGATGCATTTGTTGTTGCAGAAGATATAGACAAAGCTTTCGAATATTTTGATAAATATTTTGATGAGTCGATTGTTGAGTGGATAGAACAGTTTAGGTATTATAAAAATGACTATTTAGGAGTTTTAGCTACAGTTGATGAGTCAATATGTGATTTATGTAAAAAAAATCAACTGATCAATATCCACTCTGTGAAAAATTATATAGAATCTACTCCAGAATGGAATCACAAACTACAGGAGTCAGCTTTTTCAGATGTACATATTCAAAGAGCAATCAATGAGAGTATAAGACTATTTAAAATATAAAACCTATGGATTCTCACATTGGCGAAAAAGAAATTCGGACACAAAAACGTTTAATCGGACTATTCGAGAAGCGCTTAGGCTATACTGTTTTGGGCGATTGGAAAGATCGTGAGAATAGTAATCTCGAAGAAAAACAGTTGAAGAAATATCTGAAAAAGAAAGGATATTCCGATTCCGAAATTACTAAAGCGATCACAATTCTTAAACGTGACTCGAATGATTTGAGCGACGGCTTGTATCAAGCCAATTTGAGAATTTATAATCTTTTACGCTATGGGGTAAATATCTTACCAGAGGTGGGTGAGCAAAAGAAATACATTCATTTGATAGATTGGAATAATCCGCACGAAAACGATTTCTACATAGCAGAAGAAGTAACCATAAAAGGAAGAGAAAAAACGACAAAACGTCCAGATTTGGTTATTTATGTTAATGGTATTGCTTTCGGTGTTATTGAATTGAAACGTTGTACGAGCTCTGTCCATAATGGTATCCGTCAAAATCTGGACAATCAGAAAGATGCTTTTATCCCGCATTTTTTCACCACCATGCAATTTCTTTTTGCAGGTAATGATACCGAAGGATTATATTATGGAGTAATTGATACACCTGAGAAATTCTGGCTTCGTTGGAAAGAAAGTAATCCTGAAGAAAAAAATGAATTGGACAGAAGTATTCTTCAAGTCTTCGATAAAGACCGGTTCTTAGAACTAATCCATGATTTCATTATTTTTGATGGAGGGCGAAAAAAAGCCTGTCGTCCAAATCAATATTTTGGAGTAAAAGCAGCACAACCTCGTGC